>JASHUO010000858.1 GCA_030039975.1 Alphaproteobacteria bacterium | reverse complement strand
TCGAGCAGCAGCGCAACACCCTCATCCCTTACGAGCAGTCAATAGCGCTCTGAGCCGTCGACGCGGTTGCGCAGCGGCTTGCCGTCGCGCAGCCGGCGGAGATTGTCCGCCACCGCCAAGGCGGCCGTCGGCGGATTGGTTGACGCCGCGACATGCGGCGTCACCAGGATGCGCTCATGGCGCCAGAACGGATGCTGCGGCGGCAGCGGCTCGTCGCGGAAGACGTCCAGCACCGCGGCGGAAAGCGCGCCGCTGTCGAGCGCAGCCAGGAGATCAGCCTGGACGAGATGCCGGCCGCGCCCGCAATTGATGATTGCGGCGCCGCGCGGCAGGCGGGCGAAGAGCCTTGTGTCGAGGAGGTTCTCCGTCGCCGGCGTCAGCGGCAGCAGACAGACCAGGATCTCCGAGCGCCGGAGCAGCGCGTCGAGCCCTGCCGCGCCGTGGAAGCTTGGAATTCCCGGCAGCCGCTTCTCCCG
Organism: Alphaproteobacteria bacterium; assembly: GCA_030039975.1. Taxonomy (GTDB): domain Bacteria; phylum Pseudomonadota; class Alphaproteobacteria; order ATCC43930; family CGMCC-115725; genus DAHUYF01. The sequence goes on along the minus strand of JASHUO010000858.1, from coordinate 4,510 downwards.
GCGGCTCCAGCCGGCGACGTCGAAGCCCAGCACTTCGAGCTTCGATGCCGCGTCGCGGCCGAGCACGCCCAGCCCCAGCACGCCGACGCGGCGCTCGGCGGCGTTGGGCTGCGGCCATGGCCGCCATACCCGCGCCTGCTGCTGGGTGCGATAGACGGGATCGTTGCGATGGAGGCGCAGCACCTGAAGCTGCACATATTCGCTCATCGCCGTCGTCATGTAGGGGTCGACGAGACGGACGATCGGGACGCCGGGGGGCAGCGACGGATCGGCGAAGATGTGATCGACGCCGGCGCCGAGCGAAGCGATCAGCTTCAGATTGGGCAGCCGGTTCCAGAGACCTGCCGGCGGGCGCCACACCAGCGCCGCGTCGATTTCGCCGGGATCGCCGAGTTCCGGCCAGACGCGCATCTCCAGATCGGGGAGGTGCTTTGCCAGCTCCTTCCGCCAGTCACGGGCGCTGTCGACGTCGGAGAGGAAGAGAAGAGCCATACGCGGCCACTCTACTGCGCCGTCGCGGCGCCCTCCACCACCTCGAGATCGAAGGCCGCAGCCATCAGCGCGCGCGTATAGGGGTGGCGCGGCCGCTGGAACAGCTCCTGCGCCGGGCCGGCTTCGACGATCTTGCCGTCCTTCATCACCATCACCTGATGCGCGAGCGCGCGCACCACGCGCAAATCATGGCTGATGAACAGATAGGAGAGGCCGTGGCGCCGCTGCAGTTCGCGCAGCAGCTCGACCACTTGCGCCTGTACCGACATGTCAAGCGCCGAGGTCGGCTCGTCCAGCACGATGAAGCGCGGCTTCAGCACGGTGGCACGGGCAATGGCGACGCGCTGGCGTTGCCCACCCGAGAATTCATGCGGGTAGCGCTCGGCGGAGTCGGGATCGAGCCCGACCTCGACGAGCGCCTGGTCGATGATGGCGCGACGCTCCTGCGCGTTTCGCCCGATGCGATGCACCTTGAGCCCTTCCTCGATGATCTGTGCCACCGAGAGACGCGGCGACAGGCTGGAGAAGGGATCCTGGAACACGATCTGCAGCGCGCGGCGGAGCGGCCGCATGCGGCCCTCGGAGAGGTCGTCGAGCCGCTTGCCGTCGAAGCGGATGGCGCCTTCGCTCGCGATGAGCCGAAGCAGCGCCAGGCCGAGCGTCGTCTTGCCCGAGCCGCTCTCGCCGACGACGCCGAGCGTCTCGCCTTGGCGCAGCGCGAAGCCAACGCCGTCCACCGCCTTGATATGGTCGGTGACGCGGCGGAGCACGCCGCTGCGGATCGGGAACCACACTTTGAGGCCGTCGGCGGCGACGAGCACCGGCGCCGCGGGATCGGCCGGCGGCGGCGCGCCCTTGGGCTCGGCCGCCAGCAGATGGCGCGTATAGGCGTGCTGCGGCCGGGCGAACACGTCGCGCACGGGACCCGCCTCGACGACCTCGCCCTTGGTCATCACCAGCACCGTGTCGGCCAGCTTGCGGACGATGCCGAGATCGTGGGTGATGAGCAGCAGCGCCATGCCGAAGCGCGCCTGCAGGTCCTTCAGCAGCTTCAGGATCTGCGCCTGGATGGTGACGTCGAGCGCGGTGGTCGGCTCGTCGGCGATGAGGATGTCGGGTTCGTTGGCGAGCGCCATGGCGATCATCACGCGCTGGCGCTGCCCGCCCGACAGCTGGTGCGGATAAGCGTCGAGGCGCTTCTCGGCCTCGGACAGCCCGACCAGCCGCAGCAGCTCGAGAACCCGGGCGCGCGCCGCGCCCGGCGCCATGTGCTTGTGCAGATAAAGCGTTTCGGCGATCTGCTTCTCGATGGTGTGGAGCGGGTTGAGCGAGGTCATCGGCTCCTGGAACACCATCGCGATGCGGTTGCCGCGGATGTCGCGCAGCCGCGCTTCGGGCGCGCCGACCAGCTCGGTGCCGTCGAAAACGATGCTGCTCCCCGCGGCGTGGCGCGCCATGGGATAGGGCAGGAGCTGCAGAACCGAGAGCGCGGTGACCGACTTGCCCGAGCCGGACTCCCCGACCAGCGCCAGCGTGCCGCCCTTGTCGAGATCGAACGAAACCCCCTTCACCGCCTCGACCGCGCCGCCGGGAACGGCAAAGGTGACGTGGAGATTGCGGACGGAGAGGAGGGAAGACATAGCCGTCAGCCGTCAGCTCTCAGCCGTCAGCTCGAAGACGGGCGATGAATGCGGTGAGCATGCGTTTTACCTCCTGGATGTGTGCAAGCATCGACTCGTAGTCGGTCGGTGCCAGCAGCTCGAGATCGCGGGCCAGCAGGGCGAAATACTCGAGCTCGCTGGCCGAGCCAAGCGCCACTTGCAGAAAGCGCGCGAAATCCGCATCGGTAGAGCGAACCGATCCTTCCGCGATATTGGCCGGGACGGAGGCCGCGGCACGCCGCATTTGCGCAGTGAGACCGTAGCGCTCCACCGCAGGGAATTTTTCCGTGGCGGCATAGATCGCCAACGTGACCGCATGGGCCTTGTTCCACACTTTCAGCTCTCGAAAGTTCTGCATAGCCGCTCCTTGGCTGACAGCTGACGGCTGACAGCTGACAGCTTCTTCTCATCTTACTTTCCTCGGATCGAACGCATCGCGCACCGCTTCGCCGATGAAAGTGAGGAGGCTCAGCATCAGGGCGAGCACGAAGAAGCCGGTGAGGCCGAGCCAGGGGGCGGTAATGTTGTTCTTGCCTTGCAGCAGCAGCTCGCCGAGCGACGGCGAGCCCGGCGGCAGTCCGAAACCGAGGAAGTCGAGCGAGGTGAGGGTGGTGATGGAGCCGTTCAGGATGAACGGCATGAAGGTCAGCGTCGAGACCATGGCGTTGGGCAGGACATGGCGGACGATGATCACGGGATTGCGCACGCCGAGCGCGCGCGCGGCCCGGACATAGTCGAAATTGCGCGCGCGCAGGAACTCGGCGCGGACGAGATCGACGAGCTGCATCCAGGAGAGCGCGAGCATGATGCCGAGGAGCCACCAGAAGTTCGGCTGCACGAAGCTCGACAGGATGATGAGCAGGAAAAGTGTCGGGATATTCGACCAGAGCTCGATGAAGCGCTGGAAAGAGAGATCGACGAGGCCGCCGTAATAGCCCTGGATCGCACCGGCGGCGATGCCGATGATCGAGCTCAGAATGGTGAGCGTCAGCCCGAACAGCGTCGAGATGCGGAAGCCGTAGATGAGCCGCGCCAGCACGTCGCGCCCCTGATCGTCGGTGCCGAGCCAATCGACGGAATCGGGCGGCGAGGGTGCGGGTGTCTTCAGCGCGTAGTTGATCGTATCGTAGTGGAACGGGATCAGCGGCCAGACGATCCAGCCCTTCGCCTCGATGCGTTTCTTCACATAGGGGTCGCGATAATCGGCCTCGGTCGGAAACTCGCCGCCGAAGGTGGTCTCGGGATAGTTGGCGAAGATCGGGAAATAGAGATGGCCGGCATAGGAGACGACGATCGGCCGGTCATTGGCGATGAACTCGGCGAAGAGGCTCACCACGAAGAGCGCGAGAAAGATCCAGAGCGACCAGAAGCCGCGGCGGTTGGCGCGGAAATTGGCGAAGCGCCGGCGCGTGAGCGGGCTCACCCGAAAACCCAGCACGCGGTCGGGTCGGCGCGCGACAATCGTCTCGGCGGCGCTCATACCTGACGCGTGGCGAAATCGATGCGGGGATCGACGAGCATGTAGGTGATGTCCCGCACCAGGTTGAGCGCGATGCCGACCAGCGTATAGATGTAGAGCGTGCCGAAGATGATGGGGTAGTCGCGGTTGAGCACGGCCTCGAATCCCAGGAGGCCGAGGCCGTTCAGCGAGAAGATCACCTCGATCAGCAGCGCGCTGGTGAAGAGGATGCTGACAAAGGCGGCGGGAAAATTGGCGACGATGATCAGCATGGCGTTGCGGAAGACATGCCGGTAAAGCACGCGCCGCGCGCTCAACCCCTTGGCGCGTGCGGTGATCACGTATTGCTTGTTGATCTCGTCGAGGAAGGAGTTCTTGGTCAGCATGGTGAGGTTGGCGAAGCTGCCGATGATCATCGCCGTCACCGGCAGCGCCAGATGCCAGAAGTAGTCGAAGATGCGCTGCGGCCAGGCGAGGCTCGCCCAATTGTCCGAAACAAGGCCGCGCAACGGGAACCACTGGACGTAGCTGCCGCCGGCGAAGACGACGATGAGCAGGATGGCGAAGAGGAAGGACGGTATGGCATAGCCGACGATGATCACGGCGCTGGTCCAGACGTCGAAGCTCGAGCCGTCGCGCACCGCCTTGCGGATGCCGAGCGGAATCGAGATGAGATAGCCCAGCAGCGTCGTCCAGATGCCGAGCGAGATCGACACCGGCAGGCGCTGGGCGATGAGCTGCGCGACGGTGCCGTTCTCGAAGAAGCTGTTGCCGAAATCGAAGCGGAGATAATTGCCCATCATCAGCAGGAAGCGCTCGCCCGGCGGCTTGTCGAAGCCGAATTGGTGCTGCAGATCGGCGATGAGCTTGGGGTCGATGCCGCGCCCGGCGCGCGTTT
>JASHUO010000857.1 GCA_030039975.1 Alphaproteobacteria bacterium | reverse complement strand
GTTACCCCCGGCCGAACCATGCGCTCGACGATTGGCGGGATCAAGCCCCGGCGCCCGCCTGTCCTTGGCCGCCGCCGCCCGATGCGCTAGAACCCGCGCATCCCCCGCACCGGAGTCCGCTTATGCCCGCCTACCAGTACATCTATGTCATGAAGGGCCTGTCCAAGACCTATCCGGGCGGGCGCGAGGTGCTGAAGGACATCTGGCTCTCCTTCCTGCCCGGCGCGAAGATTGGCGTGCTAGGCCTCAACGGCGCCGGCAAATCGACCTTGCTGCGCATCATGGCCGGGATCGACCAGGATTTCGTTGGCGAGGCCTGGGCGGCCGAGGGCGTCAAGGTCGGCTATCTGCCGCAGGAGCCGCAGCTCGATCCAGACAAGGACGTCGCCGGCAACGTCAAGGAAGGGCTTGGCGAGGTGACGGCGCTGCTCGAGCGCTTCGAGGCGGTGAGCGCGCGCTTCACCGAAGAGCTCGGCGAGGACGAGATGAACGCCCTCATCGCCGAGCAGGGCGAGCTGCAGGAGAAGATCGACCGCGTCAATGGCTGGGAGCTCGACCGCACCGTCGAGATCGCCATGGACGCGCTGCGCTGCCCGCCGGGCGATGCCGAGGTGACGACGCTGTCGGGCGGCGAGCGCCGGCGCGTCGCGCTGTGCCGGCTGCTGCTGCAGAAGCCTGACCTGCTGCTGCTCGACGAGCCCACTAACCATTTGGACGCCGAGAGCGTCGCCTGGCTGCAGCGCTTCCTCGCGGAATATCCCGGCACTGTCGTCACCGTGACGCATGACCGCTATTTCCTCGACGAGGTGGCGGGCTGGATTCTGGAATTGGATCGCGGCCGCGGCATTCCCTATGAGGGCAATTACAGCGGCTGGCTCGAGCAGAAGCAGAAGCGGCTCGAGCAGGAAGGCAAGCAGGAGGCGGCGCGCCAGCGCACCTTGGAGCGCGAGCTCGACTGGGTGCGCCAGAGCCCACGCGCGCGCCAGGCGAAAAGCAAGGCGCGCATCTCCGCTTATGAGAGCCTCGTCGCGCAGAGCAAGGAGAAGGCGCCCGAGACGGCGCAGATCGTGCTGCCGCCGGGACCGCGGCTCGGCGATCTCGTGATCGAGGCCGAGCAACTCGCCAAAGGCTTCGGCGAGCTGCTGCTGATCGAGGATCTTTCCTTCCGCCTGCCGCCCGGCGGCATCGTCGGCATCATCGGCCCCAACGGCGCCGGCAAGACCACGCTGTTCCGCATGATCACCGGCCAGGAGACGCCGGACAAGGGCAGCTTCCGCGTCGGCGAGACGGTGAAGCTCGGCTATGTCGATCAGTCGCGCGACACGCTCGCCGCCGGAAAGAGCGTGTTCGAGGAGATCTCCGGCGGCAATGACGAGATCGATCTCGGCCGGCGCAAGATGCCGAGCCGCGCCTATTGCGGCCTCTTCAATTTCCGCGGCAGCGACCAGCAGAAGAAAGTGGGCCAGCTCTCGGGCGGCGAGCGCAACCGCGTCCACCTGGCCAAGATGCTGAAGACGGGTGCCAACGTCATCCTGCTCGACGAGCCGACCAACGACCTCGATGTCGACACCTTGCGCGCGCTCGAGGAGGGGCTGCTCGAATTCCCCGGCTGCGCCGTGGTCATCAGCCACGACCGCTGGTTCCTCGACCGCATCGCCACCCACATCCTCGCGTTCGAAGGCGACAGCCAGGTGGTGTGGTTCGAGGGCAACTACGCCGATTACGAAGCCGACCGCAAACGCCGCCTCGGCGCCGCCGCCGACCAGCCGCATCGGATCCGGTACAAGCCGCTGACGAGGTAGCTGGCTTTTAGCTGTCAGCTCTCAGCTGTCAGCCGTCAGCCACAAAAAAGCAAATCTCCCTCCCCCCTTGAGGGGGAGGGAGGGGTGGGGGGTGACGCTTGGTGCGTCACGTCGGACGCGCCTCGGCCGCCGTAGCCATACCCCCCTCCCTTCCCTCCCCCTCAAGGGGGGAGGGGGGACTCATTCTTGGCTAAGGGCTGATAGCTGACGGCTGACGGCTGATAGCTGACAGCTGTCCGCTACTCTTTCTTCGCGCCCCCCGGCATCAGCGACGTGTCGCCGCTGGCGAGCTTTTGCTCGAGCTCGCGGTTGAGGCCGGCGACGCCGCCGGCGCGCTCGATCACCGAGCTGAACTGCTCGCGCTCCGTCAGCACCATGCTGACGCCCTCGACATCGACGTCGACGATCTTGAAGCCGCTATCGTCCTTGCGCACGCGCCAATCGACCTTGGCGGGCGGCGCGCCATTGGTTTGGATGATCTCGCTCTGCACCAAGGTCGTCGTCTCGCCTTCCGGACGCTGGCCCGTAACCTTCACCGTCTCGCCGCTGTAGTCGCTGAAGCGCTGCGCGTAGGAGCGGACGACATATTCCTCGAACAGCGACAGGAACTGCTGCTTCTCCTGTTCGGTCGCCTCCTTCCAGAAGCGGCCGAGCACGAAGCGCGAGATGCGCGGCATGTCGAAATCCTTGTCGAGGAGATTGTGGAACTCGCGGGCGCGGTCGTCCTGGGTGAGCTGCTTGTTGGCGAGCGCCGACAGCGCGGCGGCGACCAGCCCGTTGATGAAGTCCGAAGGGCCGCCGGCCGCTGTCGCCGAAGCGATGCCGTTCGTGGCAAGGCTGAGACCGAGGATCAGGACCAGCAGGCGGAGCGGGTGACGGAGCGACATCGCGGGTTCGAGCCTCTCTGGGCCGAGGCCGGACAAGGCATCGGCGGTTGCGGGGGGCCGGCCGATCACCCTTTCGGGTGGTGTGCCGGTATCCTCCTGTTTTCTGTCTCGCTATCACGGGCCGGGCCAGAACGCTAGCCCGACGCCGGAGCCGGGCGCAAGGCCTACAACCCGGTGCTTCGAAGGCGCTTTGCCGCAAGCCCCCACCCCCGTGCAGGAACCCTCGCTGCCGCGTTTGCGTTCGACATAAAGATATGTTTATATCAGGGTATTCGCATTGCCGGGAGGCGGCATGGACGAGTTGTTGGCGGGGCTGAGGGCCGCGGCGGAGCCGACGCGGCTCAGGCTGCTGGTGCTGTGCGCCGAGGGCGAGCTTACCGTCGGCGAGCTCACCGAGATCCTCGGGCAGAGCCAGCCGCGCGTTTCGCGCCACCTGAAGCTGCTGTGCGATGCCGGGTTGCTCGACCGCTTCCGCGAGGGAAGCCGCGTTTTCTATCGCCTGGCCGAGCGCGGCGCCCTGGGCCGATGTCTGCTCGACCTCCTGCCCCCATCCGATCCGACCTTGGCCCTCGATCGCGAACGGCTCCTCCAGACCAAGCAGCAGCGGGCCGAGCAAGCGGCGCAGTATTTCCGCGCCAATGCCGCGCAATGGGACCGCATCCGCTCGCTCTATATCGATGAGAAGGAGGTCGAGGCGGCGCTGCTCGGTTTGCTGCCTTCGGCAGGGCTGCACGACCTCCTCGATATCGGCACCGGCACCGGGCGCATGCTCGAAGTGTTCGGGCCGCGGGTCGAGCGCGCGCTGGGGCTCGACCTCTCGCGCGAGATGCTGGCGGTGGCGCGGGTCAATCTCGAACGCGCGCGCCTGCGCAATTGCAGCATCCGCCAGGGCGACATGTATCAGCTGCCGCTCCCCGGCGCCTCGTTCGACGCGGTGGTGATCCATCAGGTGCTGCACTATGCCGAGCGACCGGACCAGGCCGTCGCCGAGGCGGCGCGCGTGCTGCGGCCCGGCGGCAGTCTGGTCATCGTCGATTTCGCGCCGCACGAGCTCGAATTCCTGCGCAGCGAGCAAGCCCATCGCCGGCTCGGCTTCGCCGATGCCGAGGTGACCCTCTGGTGCCGCGCGGCCGGGCTCGAGCCCGAGCCGGTGCGGCACCTGCCGGGCGATCCGCTCACGGTTTCACTCTGGGCAGCGCGACGCCGCGCCGCGGCCGAAGCGCCGACAGCGGCACGCCGGCCCGAAACGGTGGCGCCATGATCCGCCGCGACGCACTCCTCGCCGCCGAACCGGTCCGCGCCGGCAAGCGGCCGCTCGTCTCCTTCGAGTTCTTCCCGCCGAAGACGCCGGAGATGGAAGCGAAGCTGTGGCAGACGGTAAAGCGGCTCGAGCCGCTGCAGCCGCGCTTCGTCTCGGTCACCTATGGCGCCGGCGGCTCGACGCGCGAGCGCACTCACGCCACGGTGCTGCGCATCCGCCAGGAGACGACGCTCGAGCCGGCGGCGCATCTCACCTGCATCGGCGCCGCCTGCGCGGAGATCGACGAGATCGCCCGGCGCTACTGGCAGGCCGGCATCCGCCACCTCGTCGCGCTGCGCGGCGACGCGCAGCCGGGCGAGGGGCCGTACCGGCCGCACCCCGGCGGCTATGATTACGCCGCCGCGCTGGTGGCGGGGTTGCGCCGCGTCGCCGATTTCGAGCTCAGCGTCGCCGCTTATCCCGAGACTCATCCGGAGGCGCACAGCGCCGGCGCCGATCTCGATAATCTGAAGCGCAAGGTCGATGCGGGGGCGACGCGCGCCATCACGCAATTCTTCTTCGACACCGACGTCTATCTGCGCTTTCTCGACCGCGCCGCCGCCGCCGGCATCAGCGTGCCGATCGTTCCGGGCATCCTGCCGGTGACCAACTTCGCCCAGGTGAAGAAATTCTCGGGCTCTTGCGGCGCGAGCCTGCCGTCCTGGATGGCGCCGATGTTCGAAGGCCTCGACGATGACCCCGATACGCGCCGCCTCGTCGCCGCCTCGATCGCCGCCGAGCAATGCCGGCTGCTGCAATCGGCGGGGATCGACGAATTCCATTTCTACACCTTGAACCGCGCCGACCTCATCGTCGCCATCTGCCATCTCATTGGCGT
>JASHUO010000856.1 GCA_030039975.1 Alphaproteobacteria bacterium | reverse complement strand
AAGCCTGTCACGGTGCTGGTCGGCGTCCTCGCCGCGCTCGCGAGCGCGCTTCCCGCCCGCGCCGATGACGGGCTTGCGGCGGCCGAGGCCAGCAACATGCGCATCATCGGCCACAGCGAGCTCAACGGCGCCGGCAAGGGCGGCGAAGGGCTCGCGCTGCAGCAATATCCGGACGGCCGCCGCGTGCTCTTCCTCGCGCATGAATCGGGGCCGATGTGCTTCAGCGTCATCGACGTGACCAAGCCAGAGCAGCCGACGGTCATCACCCAGATCCCGGTCGAAGCGGATTTCGTGCGCTGCAACTCGCTGGGGCTGAGCGACACCACGCTGGTGGTCGCGCATCAGACGGAAAAGCCGGGCCAGCCCTATGCCGGGGTCGACATCTACGACGTGAGCGACCCGGCGCATCCGAAGAAGCTGTCGCATTTCGACACCTCCGGGCCGCATTCGCGCGGCGTGCATTACGTCTGGTTCACCGACGGGCATTACGCCTATCTCTCGACCGGGGCGCGCGACTTCACGCCGCGCAACCCCGAGGACGACCAGTTCCTGATGATCGTCGATGTCTCCGATCCCGAGCATCCCCACGATGTCGGGCGCTGGTGGTTGCCGGGCACGCGGGTCGGCGATGCGGCGGCGGCACCGCCCCGGGTCGAGTGGCCCGATAACGGCATCCGCATGCACTCGCTGACGATTCCGAAGGAGCGGCCGGACCGGGCTTATGTCGGCTGGATCGATGGCGGCTGGGTGATTCTCGACATCAGCGACAAGGCGCATCCGAAGGCCATCGTCCGCCGCTCCTGGCAATCGCTCGACTCAGGCTTCGCGCATACGGTGCTGGCGCTTCCGGCGCGCGGCATCGCCATTCAAAGCGAGGAGGCGACCGAGAACAACTGTGCCGACTGGCCGAAGCGCAATTGGGTATGGGACATCGCGAACGAGCAGCACCCCTATCCGCTTGCCCCGTTCCCGCCGGTGCCCGACCAGGCGCAGCTCTGCCACGCCGGCGGGCGCTTCGGCTCGCATAATATCGACATGAACCGGCCGATCGCGACCTCGCGCACGCTGGTGAACACCGTCGTCGGCAGCTACTTCAATGGCGGGGTGCGCGCCTATTCGATCGCCGATCCGTCGCATCCCGTGGAGATCGGCTACATCATCCCGAAAGCGCCGCCCGGCAATACGATGCACACGATCCAGATCAACGACATCTATGTCGACGAGAACGGCTTGATCTATGCGAATGACCGGTTCACCGGCGGTCTCTATATCATCCGCTACACCGGTCCGGTCCCGCTCAATTGAGGCGCGGCAACGCCGCGGCCGCGCTCAGCAATGCGGCCGCGGCAGCGCTTCGATCTGCTCCAGCTTGCCGCGGACGGCGTAATCGCCATAGTCGAACAACATGTCCTCGGCGATGCCGTTATCGAGCAGACGCACGCTCTCTTCATAATCGGGGACTTCATCCGGCCGCTGCGGCGGATCGATGGCGCTTGGCGGCGGGAAGAACGCGAGCCTGACCTTCCAGGAGGGGCGGTTCAACAGCGGGCTCTCCGGCAGCTTCTCCGCCTCGTCGGCGCCGGGCGCGAGCTTGGGCCCGATCACCGCGGTGATCTGGCCGGCGCTTTCTACGTCCGATCCGTCGAAGACATGCCGCGTCACCAGGTGATCGCCGGCCTCCGCGCGCGCGACGAGGAGCCGGGTATGGGCCGCCGGGAACAAGGTCCCGGGCGGCAGCGACAGCACCGTCTCTTGCGGCTTGGTGAATTCGGCGACGCCGGGCCGCCCGGGAGGGCCGAGCCTCGCCCTGCCTTTGATTTCGTCGAAGGGCCGGTCGGTCTCGGCCTGGCGCAGCGCGAACTGGAAGTGTTGCCCGTCCTTGGCTTCCCAGCTGACGAAATTCGAGAAGGTGTCGAGCGAATCGTTGCCGGGATCGTCTCGGCTGTATTGCAGCCGCAGGTAGAAATGTTCCTGTTCCGTCCAGCCGCTGCAGGTCTCGTCCCATTCGTCGAGCATGACCCCGCCGGCGCCGACGACGTCGCTGCTCGATTGGGTCGATTGCAAAGTGAGATTGTAGCGCGCGCGATAGGGCACCAAATCCGCGGCGATAGCGGCCTTGCCGAGGAGCAGGGCCAAGGCGACGGCGCCGAGGAGGCGCGCAGGCGGTGAGTTCATAACGATAATCGTTCTCCGAAGCGCCAGAGCCCAGTCTAGAGTTTTCGCAGGGATTCGTCAGGGGCCAAAGCGGCCGGGTTGCGCCTCGCCCCGCGGCAGAATGTCCGCCGGCCTTGTTTTATGCAGCGATCGGGCGCGGCGTCCCCGGCGACCGGGTGGCGCTTTTTCAACTCAGGGGGAACACGTCGACCCGATCCGCATCCCCACCGGTGCTGCGGTTGCCGAGCGCGCGCACGATGATGCGCACCCGCGGAACGCCGCGGGACATGAGGTAGCGGCGCAGCGCCAGCGCGCGCTCGAGCGACAGGCGCTGCGCCCGCGCCTCGCGATCGCTGCCCCCGGCAAAGCCCTGCAGCTCGATGCGCAGGCTGCGATGGGCGGCAAGGCGTGCGGCAACACCGTCCAACAGCGGCTGGGCGGCGGGCGGCAGCGCCGTGCTTTCGGGCGGGAAGGCGACCGAGCCAATCGGCGCTTCGACGTCCGCTCGGCCTGACGATGCACCAAGCGCGGCGAGCGCCAGGGTCAGCGTGGCCACCGCTAGAGCACGTCGTGCAGCAGAAGCGATCATGGGTCGGCTTTGCAAACGCGGCATTCGTGCCTGCCCGATTGTCAACGCGCGAGCGCCGATTTCAGTTCGTCCTCGTCGGTTCTAGGCGAGGATAGTGCGCGCCATCCCTCGCGAGCGGACAACGCCGTCGATGCTCAGCGCGGCGCGGGCTGGCAATGCGGGCAAAAATAGCCGGTCCGGCCGCCGGATTTGACGGTGGCGATCGCGCCGCCGCAGCGCGGACAGCGCCCGCCCTTCTTGCGCTGCGGCAGCAGGAAGCCGCGCGGCAGCCGCTCCAGCATCTGCTCCGAGCCGGCCCCTTCGCGCACCGCGGTCTCCAGCACGTATCGCATTTTGCTAAAAAGCTGCCGCAGCGCGGCGCGATCGAGCGCATTCGTGGGCGTTTTCGGATGGAGCTGCGCCTGGAACAGAATCTCGTCGGAATAGAGATTGCCGATGCCGGCGACCAGCGCCTGATCCATCAGCGCCGATTTCACATCGCGCTTCGTCGCCTGCAGCGCGCGCGCGAAGTCGTCGGCGCCGAGCTCTGGGTCGAGCGCATCGGGGCCGAGCCCCTCGCGCGCGACAAACGTAGCGGGGTCGGGCACCAGCTCGACGCTGCCGATGCGGCGCGGATTGACATAAGCCAAGTGCCCATCGCCGGCGAAATCGAGGCGCAGCCGGTCATAAGCCGGCTCCTCGGCCCCGTTCCCGTAGTATTGCAGCGAGCCGTTCATGCCGAAATGCAGGGCGAGCCAGCCGCTCTTGCCGAGGTCGATGAGGAGATACTTGCCGTAACGCCGCGACGCCGTCAGCCGCGCGCCCTTGAGCCGCGCCGCCAATTCGCCGGGCGCGGCCTTGCCGATGATGCGCCGGTCGTTGACGACAGCGTCGTCGATCCGCCGTCCGAGGCTGGTGTCGTCGAGATGACGCTTGAAAATCTCGACCTCCGGTAGTTCTGGCATTCCCGCCTCGTCAGCTCGCAGTTTCCCGGCGGCGGATTGGCGCCGCCTGCGTCATGACTGAACGCGTAGGGCGCGCTCCGCGTCTCGAAAAACACTGCGATCCAATGCCTCTTCGCCGTCCCCGCGAAGGCGGGGACCCAGAGCC
>JASHUO010000083.1 GCA_030039975.1 Alphaproteobacteria bacterium | reverse complement strand
GGCCGCATGATGCCGCCGACATATTTGAGGAAAGTTGTTTCCTGCAATCTCTCCGCGGCGCCCCAGCGATCGATGGCGAGCGAGAGCGCGCGCCGGACTCGCGCGTCATCGAAGGGCGGTCGCTTGGTATTGAAAATCACGAGAAGGTTTGCCAGCCACGGGCTTTCGCTGACGGAGATGCGATCCCCCAACGTCTTGACCAGCTGGTCGCGCTGGGGTGGCGAGACACCACGGAACTCCGCCATGATCTTGCCGCTCAAATAGGCCGGCATGACATCTTTTGGTGCCATGAACTCGACCTGAAAGCTGTCGAGGTAAGGTTTCCCCGCCTGGAAATACTTGTCGAAGCGCTTACCCCGCCAATACTGACCTTTGACGTGCTGGTCGAACACGAACGGACCGGTGCCCAGGACATGGGTCTTGGGAAATTGTGGATCCGCGGTCAACTTCGCCGCGCTGTACACGAAATTCCACGGCGACGCGAAATTCGCGAGCATGGCGGCATCGGGCCACCGCAAATGAAAGACCACCGTCAGCGGATCGGGCGTGTCGATGCTCGCGATCGCGGCGTAGTCGACCTGCCGCGCCGAAACCACGCCCGCCGGAGGATGCACGATGCGCTCGTAAGTTGCTTTGATGTCGGCCGACGTCAGACGTGTCCCATCGTGGAAAAGCACGTTCGGTCGGATCTTGAAGGTATAGACCTGCTTGTCCGGTGACACCGTCCAGGAGGCCGCCAGGTCGCCTTTGATGGCTGGATAGTTCGGGGTATCGAACTTGAGCAGGGTCGAGTAATGCGGCGCCATCGGGTGCAAGAAAGCGAAGGAAGTATTGTCACCGCAATCGTAGTCTTTGAGCTCGACAGTACTGGCGAAAACCAACGAACCGCCGCGCTTCGGCGTCGCTTCACCATCCGTCTCGCTCGCGTGAGCTGCGTTGGTACACAGCGCCAGCGCAGCGGTGCCAACCAGGACGTCACGCCGACCAATTCTCATGCCAAGCTCCCTGTCCGTGCACCATCGCTACCCAGAATTCACCGATTACCACGCCGGCTCGTCCCTCCCTGCATCAATCATCGGACAACCCGGGGGAGGATTGCCTATGCGACAGCCTGGATGAGTTCTCGGCTGAGGTCCCGGAGGCGGCGGCGCGCCTCGGTATCATAGGCTTGCCGGTTGGCGCGCGCCTCGTTGAGACCGTTGAAGTAGAGGCCGCTGCGGCCTTGCAGCGCTGGCGACGCCGCGAGGTTGAGGATCGCCTCGGCCCCCGCCTCGACGCTGCTCAAGGGCGTGACGCCGGCCTCTCGCACCATGGTGGTGTTCATGTAGGTGGCGGGATGGAGCGCATTGACCGTGACGCCCGAGCCTTTGAGCGTCTCGGCGAGGTCGATCGTGAACATGATCTGCGCCAGCTTGCTCTGGCAATAAGCCCTCGTGCCGCCATAGCCGCGCGTCAGCATGACATCGGCAAAATCGATTTCCTGCTGCCCGGCCGAAGCGACGTTGACGATGCGCGCCGGCGTGCTCGCGCGCAGCAGCGGCAGCAGCAAATGCGTCAGCAAGAAGCCCGAAAGGTAATTGACGGCAAAGCGCAGCTCGCATCCGTCGGCGCTTACCTGCCGGGTGTTGCCGCCGCTCGCGCTGCCGATGCCGGCATTGTTGACGAGGATGTCGAGCCGCTCCGTCCGTGCCTGGACGGCTTGGGCAAGATCGCGCACGGCGCGAAGGCTCGCAAGATCGGCCGCGAGGAATTCGGCCGCGCCGCCTTTGCCCTTGATCTCGGCGACGAGGCGCTCGCCCCGCGCTGGGTCGCGGCCATGCACCAGCACCGACGCGCCGTCGGCCGCGAGGTGCGCGGCGACCAGCCGGCCGACGCCATCGGTCGATCCCGTGACGAGCGCGCATTTGCCATCCAGCTTAGCCATCCTGCGCCTCCCTCCCGGCCCTCAGCGCGCCGGCAGCAGTGCGGCGGCGACGCGGCGGTCCTCCGCCAGCAGCACGTTATAGGTGCGGCAGGCGGCGCCCGTATCCATGGCGTCGACGGTGATGCCGGAGTGGCGCAGCGCCCGGCGTAACTCGAGCGGCACCGGCTGCATGCGGCGGCCGCAGCCGAGCAGCAGGATCTGGACATTTCCGTGGGCGATCACCGGCGCGAGGCTTTCCGTCGTGACCTCGGCAAGCGCGGCGACCGGCCAAGGCTGCGTCGCATCGGGGAAGACCAGGATGGCGCCCTGATAGGCCGCGCCGCTCACATGGAAGCCGCCCGCACCGTAGCTGTCGATGACTTGCCGATCCGCGGGGATGAGCGGCGTCACATCCATGGGTCAGGACGCTCCTTGCGTCTCCGCCTGCGTCTCGTCGCCCTTCTTGGCGCGGCTGGAGCGGCGCGGCTGGACGTAATAGAGGATCGGCGCGGCGATGAAGAGCGAGGAATAGGTGCCGACGACGATGCCCCAAAGCATGGCGATGCTGAAACCGCGCAGCACCTCGCCGCCGAAGAAGAACAGGGCCAGCACCGCGAGCGCCACGGTGCTCACGGTGAGGATGGTACGCGACAGCGTCTCATTCAGGCTCTTGTTGATGAGGGTGCGGAAATCCATCGTCTTGTATTTCCGCGACGTCTCGCGCACCCGGTCGTAGATGACCACCGTGTCGTTCACGGAATAGCCGGCGATGGTCAGGATCGCGGCCAGGGTCGTCAGGTTGAACTCGATCTGCAGCAGCGCGAAGAGTCCTACCGTGGTGATGGTGTCGTGCAGCGTCGAAAGCATGGCGCCGACGCCGAACTGCCAGTTGAAGCGCAGCGAGACATAGGCGGCGATGGCGAACAACGCGAGCACGGTGGCAAGGATGCCGGCGCGGATGAGCTCGCCGCCGACCTCGGGTCCGACCACCTCGGTGCGGCGATAATCGACGCCGCTGCCCAGCGCCTGCTTCACCTTGGCCACGGCATCCATCTGCGCCTGGTCGCCGCCGGGCTGGCGCGCGACGCGGATCAGCACCTCGTCGGGGCTGCCGAAGCCCTGCAGCGAGACGGCGCCGAGGCCAAGCCCGTCCAAGGTCGAGCGCATCTCGGCGAGATGGGCCGGTCCCTGGGTGCGCGCCTCGATCAGCGTGCCGCCGGCGAAATCGATGCCGAAATTGAGGCCCTGCGTCAGGAAGAGCACGATGGACCCGATCGTGAGCACCGCCGACAGCGCAAAGCCGAGCTTGTGCAGCCCCATGAAATCGATGCTGGGGATGTGGCGGATGGTGATGAGCGGGCGCAGCATCAGATGGGAATCGCTTTCGGTTTGGTCCGCCGGAGCCAGCTGACGATCTGCAGGCGGGTGACCAGGATCGCCGAGAACAGCGAGGTGATGACGCCGATGCTCAAGGTCACGGCGAAGCCCTTCACCGGCCCCGATCCCAGGAAGAACATCAGGAACCCGGCCACCAGCGTGGTGAGATGGCTGTCGAAGATGGTGCCGAAGGCGCGCTCGAACCCCGCCTGCAGCGACGAGATCAGCGAGCGTCCGCCGCGCACCTCCTCGCGGATGCGCTCATAGATCAGCACATTGGCATCGACCGCCATGCCCAGGGTCAGCGCGATGCCGGCGATGCCCGGCAGGGTCAGCGTCGCGCCGAGCACGGTCAAGCTCGCCATCATCAGGCACAAATTGAAGAACAGCGCGACATTGGCGAAGAGCCCGAAGAGACCGTAGAACACGGTCATGAAGACGACCACCAGGATCACGCCGATGATGCAGGCGAGAGCGCCGGCATGAATCGAATCGGCGCCAAGCCCGGGACCGACCGTCCGCTCCTCCAACGGCAGCAGCGGCGCCGGCAGCGCGCCGGCGCGCAGCTCCAGCGCGAGCTCATTGGCGGATTCCGTCGTGAAGCTGCCGGTGATGATGCCCTGCCCGCCCAGGATCGGCTCGCGGATCACCGGCGCCGAGATCACCGCATTGTCGAGCACGATGGCAAAGCGCTTGCCGACATTGTTCTTGGTCGCATCACCGAAGCGCCGGGCGCCCTCCGCGTTGAATTTGAAATTGACCGCGGGCGCACCGTATTGATCGAAGGTCGCCTGCGCGTCAGTCAGCGTCTCGCCGCTCACCAGGACCCGCTTCTGCACGACGATCGTCGAGCCCGGCGGCGAATGCCCGTCTTTCAGCGGCAGCGCCTCGCTGCCCGGCGGCGGATGACCTCCCGGCGCGACGTTGGCATTCTCGTCGACAAGCTGGAAGGTCATCTTCGCCGTCTTGCCCAGGATGCGCTTCACGAACTCGGGATTTTCGACGCCCGGCAGCTCCAGCACGATGCGGTCCTGGCCCTCGCGCTGGATGCTCGGCTCCTTGGTGCCGGTCTCGTCGATGCGCCGGCGCACGATCTCGATCGACTGGTCAACGATCTGCCGCTGGACATTGTTAAGCGCGACCGGATTGAACTTGAGGCTCACCGCGCCATCGGCCCCGGTCGTCATGTCGAGATCGGGATCGACCTTGCGCACGAGGGCGCGCACCTCCTCCATCCGG
>JASHUO010000082.1 GCA_030039975.1 Alphaproteobacteria bacterium | reverse complement strand
GCCCCGCGTGCTGCCGCTCGCCGCCCCTTCCGGCGCGGCGGTGGCCGATGCGGCCGAGCGGCTGCGTCGCGCCCAGCGCCCGCTCCTCATCGCCGGCAGCCGTCTGGCGTCGCCGCAGGGCCGTGCCGCGCTGCGGGCGGCGGTCGAGCGCTGGCAGGTACCGGTAGCCGTCAGTTTCCGCCAGCAGGATCTGCTCGACAACGACCATCCGCTGTTCGCCGGGCATTTGGGCTATCTCATTCCCAAGCGCCAGGTCGATACCTATGGCGAAAGCGACCTTATTCTCGCCATCGGCACGCGCCTCGGCGATGTGACGACGCAGGGCTATGTCCTGCCGGCGGCACCGCGGCCGCGCCAAAGCTTGATCCACGTTTATGACGACCCGGCGGTGCTGGGCTCCGTCTACGACGCCGATCTCGCCATTGCCGCCGACCCGGTCGCCTTTCTCGCCGCGCTTGCCGCCGAAGCCCCATCGCCTGGCGGCTCAGCGTCCGGCTGGAGCGCCAAGCTGCACGGCCTTTGGACAGAGATGGCGACATGGCGCCCGGTCGCGGCGGCCGACGGCATCGTTTTCGGCAGCGTCATTGCCGCGCTGGCCGCGCGCGTCGGCGCCGATGCCGTCTTCACCACCGATGCCGGCAATTTCGGCGGTTGGCTCGCGCGCTACTTTCCGTTCCGCGCTTCGCAGCGTCTGTTGGGCCCGATCTCCGGCGCCATGGGCTTCGGCGTTCCGGCGGCCGTATCGGCGGCGTTGCGCTTGCAGCGCCGCGTCATTTGCCTGGTCGGCGATGGCGGCATGCTGATGACGGGAAACGAGCTTGCCGTCGCCGTCCAGCACAAGCTGCCGCTGCTCGTCATCGTCTCCAGCAATGGCAGCTACGGCACGATCCGGCTGCACCAGGAGAAGGCGTTTCCCGGACGGAGCATCGCGACCGACCTCGTCAATCCCGATTTCGCCAGACTGGCGGAGGCCTTCGGCGCGACCGGAATCCGCGTCGAGCGCGAAGCGGAGCTCGCGCCCGCACTCGATTGGGCGCTCGCCGTGCCGGGCCCGGCGCTGATCGACGTGCAGACCAGCCTCGAGCACATCTCAGCCTTCACCACCCTCGGCGCCCTGGCGTCCGCGCGGCGCGGGTAGCCCAAGGCGAGCGCGCAGCGCTCGTCCGCGGCGGCGTCAGCGGTTGCGCAGCAACCGCGAGAGCCCTAGGCGACCGCGCGCAGCGAGGTCGTCCGTGGCGGCGTCAGCGGTTGCGCAGCAACCGCGAGAGCCGCTCGTTTCCGACTAGCCTCCCCCTCCCCAGCCTTTTCCTCCTTCAGCCAGCGCGGTACTCTTTATTTCCCTGCCGGGAAGGTGAGCATGGCCGTGAGCGACAGCCACAGCCTCTATAGGGTCGAAAATCGCGAGATGGTGGCGGAAACACAAGATTTACGCCTGGTCGTGCTGACGCTCGCGCCGGGACAGGAAGTGCCCTGGCACTGGCACAGCGCGGTCAGCGATCACTTCATCTGTCTCGAGGGGCCGATGGTGGTGGAGACGCGGGCGCCACGCGAGGTCTTCGAGCTCGCTCCCGGCCAGCGCTGCACGGTCCCCGCCCGGCGCGCCCATCATGTCAGCGGCAAGGCGGGCGGCCGCTGCAAATTTGCCATCCTTCAGGGGATCGGTACCTACGATTTCAATCCAATCGGTACCTGACACCGTAGGGTTGGGTATTCCGGTGCCGGTCAACGCGCCTATTCGGTCGCGCCAACCTCTCTTTGAAGTAAGTGGACAGGTCACCCCTCCCCGTACCAAAGTGTCGCCATTCAGCAACGAGCCGGGTCCATGCGCATCCTCAAAGTCGCGGCTTCCGCCGCTTTAATCGCCCTCGTCCCCTTCGCCGGGTCGGTCACCGCGGCCGACAACAGCGATGTCGGCCTTAATCTCTTCTCCGAGGTTTTCGAGCAAGTCCGCGCCAACTACGTGGAGCCGGTCACCGACAAGCAGCTCGTCGAAGGCGCCATCAAAGGCATGCTCGGATCGCTCGATCCGCATTCCAACTATATGGACGCTAAAGAATATCGCGAGATGCAGGTGCAGACCCGGGGCGAGTTCGCCGGGCTTGGCATGCAGGTCACGATGGAGAACGGCCTGGTCAAGATCATCTCGCCGATCGATGACACGCCGGCGGCGCATGCCGGGCTGAAGCCGGGCGACCTCATTCTGGCGATCGACAAGCAGCCGGTCAGCGACATGTCGCTGTCGGACGCGGTCGACAAGCTGCGCGGCTCGGTCGGATCGCAGGTGACGCTGACCGTTCGCCGCCCGGGGGTCGACCCCTTCGAGGTGACGCTGACCCGCGCCGAAATCCATGTCGAGCCGGTGAAATATCACATGGAAGGCCATGACATCGGCTATATCCGCATCACCAGCTTCAGCGAGCGCACCAGCAGCACGCTCGAAACCGCGATAAAGTCGTTGAAGCAGCAGGCAGGCGACCAGCTCGCCGGCATCGTGCTCGATCTCCGCAACAATCCCGGCGGGCTGCTCGACCAAGCGGTTGCGGTGAGCAATGCCTTTCTCGACCAGGGCGACATCGTTTCGATCCGCGGCCGGCGCAGCGCGGACAGCCGGCGCTTCGAGGCGCAGCCGGGTCGCGACTTGGTGCGCGGCCTGCCCATGGTGGTGCTGATCAATGGCGGATCGGCGTCGGCCTCCGAGATCGTCGCCGGCGCGCTGAAGGATCATCACCGCGCGATCCTGCTGGGCACGCGCAGCTTCGGCAAAGGCTCGGTGCAGACGGTACTGCCGGTCAAGGAGAGCGGCGGCGCCATTCGGCTGACCACGGCGCTCTACTACACCCCGTCAGGCCGCTCGATCCAGGGAACCGGCATCGAGCCCGACGTGGTCGTCGAGCCGGCGAAGATCGAGAACACGCCGGTTGAAGGCCGGCTGCACGAGGCAGATCTACGCGGCGCCCTCAAGAACACCGACGCTGTGGCGTTGGAGAAAGGGCAGGTCCCGCAGGCCGGCGCACCCAAGCCGGCCGACCATAGCGACGCCAATACCAAGACCATCAGCACGACCGAGCCGCCGCCCAATGTTCCACCCGGCACGAAGCCGGTGCCGAAGCTCGAAGCGAGCGCGCTCGATCCGAACATGATCGGCACCGACCAGGACTACCAACTGGTCCGCGCCGTCGACCTCTTGCGCGGCGTCACCCTGTTCAAGAAGTTGGCACAACAGTAGCGCGGCGCGAGACCGGCGCAACGCGCCGGTCTCGTCGCCGGCGGGCGTCAGCGGTTGCGCCAGCAACCGCGGGAGCCCGCACCCGTGCCGGCGACACACTTCCCCCTCTCCCGCTTGCGGGAGAGGGCCGGGGTGAGGGGGCGGTGGAGGCTAGCCGGAGGGAAGCGGGCTCTCGCGGTTGCTCACGCAACCGCTGACGCCGCCGCGGACGAATGCGCGGAGCGCATTCGCCTAGAGATGCGCGATCACCGCTTTGGCGGCGTTGGTGATGCTCACATCGGTGGCGGAGACGCTGATTGCCTCGTTGTACCACTGATCGACCGCCTGCATGAGGACGAGGCTGCCGCGCTTTCTGAGATCGGCGCCGACGATGGCCTCGAGCGAGCGCAGCCGGGCGAAGAATTTGCGCGTTGCCGCTTTGCGCCGCTC
>JASHUO010000855.1 GCA_030039975.1 Alphaproteobacteria bacterium | reverse complement strand
ACCATGCGCTGCGGATCGGGCTTGCGCGCCGCCGGGGAGAACTCCATCGCGTTGATGATGTCGCCGCGATAGGCGGGCAAGGTCACGCCGTTCTGCGTCTCCTGATCGGAGGTCCGCGGCTTGGCGAACTGCCCGGCCATGCGGCTCACCTTCACCACCGGGCAGGCGGCGCCGTAGGTGAGGATCACCGCCATCTGCAGCAGCACGCGGAAGGTGTCACGGATGTTGTTGGGATGGAACTCGGCGAAGCTCTCGGCGCAATCGCCACCCTGCAGCAGAAAAGCGCGGCCTTCCGCCACTTCCCCCAGCCCCTTCTTCAAGCGCCGCGCCTCGCCGGCAAAAACCAGCGGCGGATAGTTGCGCAAGGTCGCTTCGACCGCGGCAACCGCCGCGTCATCGGGATAGCCCGGCAATTGCTTTGCCGGCTTGCCACGCCAAGTCTCGGGGCTCCATCGCTGCGCCATCATCGCCTCACAACGCACGCAAAGAGTGCGGGTAAACAGTAAGGAATATCCGGTTTTCCCCGGAAACGCCAGCGGCCGGCCGGGAGCGTTCTCTCGCGCATCGTGCGGCCCCGCGATGGACTCCCGCTTTCGCGGGGGTGACGAATCAAATTTAAGGTCAAAATCAAATCATTCCGTCATTCCCGCGAAACGCGGGAATCCATACGCGCCCGAAGAGCGTCGCAACCCTTGGATTTTGCCGCTATCCTGGCCCCCGCTCGGCCCGAGGCCGAGCCGGCGCAACCGCAGTCCTTCGAGTGAAGCCGTGGCGAGCGACAGAGCCTGCATCTTCCCATTGGCCCCGGCGTTGCTCGTGCTGGCGCTGCTCGCGGCTTGCGCCGCGCCCGCGCCGAGCGCTGCACCACCTGCCGCGCCGACAACGCTGGCAGCTCCCGCACCGGCAGCGCCTGCCCCAGCAGCACCCACGGCGCCGCTGCCGTCGGCGGGTGATGAAGCGCGCACCGCGCAGTATTTCGATGCGATCCGCAGCGACCCGCCGCTGCTCGGCGCTTTCCTGCGGCAGATGCCGAAAGGCGGCGATCTGCACAATCATCTCTCGGGCGCGATCTATGCCGAGAACTATATCGCCTGGGCGGCGCATGACGGGCTCTGCGTCGACAAGCAGGCGATGGCGCTGACCCGGCCGCCTTGCGCCGCGCCGCGGGCGATCCCGGCGGCGCAGGTCTATGGCGACGGCACGCTGTATTCCGAGCTCATCGACGCGCTGTCGATGCGCAACTACCGCCTCTATCGGCAATCCGGCCACGACCATTTCTTCGCCACCTTCGCCAAGTTCGACGCCGTCGAGCAGCGCCGCGGCGGCGATATGCTGGCGGAAGCGGCCGAACGCGCCGCCGAGGACCATGTCTCCTATCTCGAGCTCATGGTCTCGCCGGGCATGGATGCAGCGCGCAAGCTCGGCGCGCTGGTCGGCTGGGACGGCGATCTCGCGCGGCTGCAGAACAAGCTGCTGGCGGCGGGGCTCGCCGAGATCATCGCGCCGGTGCGCGCCGACCTCGATCGGAACGAGGCGATCCTGCGCCAGCGGCTCGGCTGCGACAGCGCGGCGCCGAAGCCGGGCTGCAAGGTCGAGATACGTTATCTCGCCCAAGTCATCCGCACCTTCCCGCGCGAGCAGGTCTTCGCCCAAGACCTGCTCGCCTTCGAGCTGGCCCAGGCCGATCCGCGCGTCGTCGGCCTCAACCTCGTCGCGCCGGAGGACGATCCCATCACGTTGCGCGATTACACGCTGCAGATGCGCATGCTCGGATTCCTCGGCAAGGAATGGCCCGAGGTGAAGCTCACGCTCCATGCCGGCGAGCTTGCGCCAGGTCTGGTGCCGCCGGAGGACCTCCGCTTCCACATCCGCCAAGCGGTCGAGATCGCCGGCGCACGCCGGATCGGCCATGGCATCGACGTTTTGCACGAGGATGATCCCTGGGGCCTGCTGCGGGAAATGGCGGCACGCCATGTGCTGGTCGAGATCAATCTCACCAGCAACGCCCAGATCCTCGGCGTCAAAGGCGACCGCCACCCCTTCGAGACCTATCGCCGCTTCGGCGTGCCGCTGGCGCTCTCGACCGATGATGAAGGCGTCTCGCGCATCGATCTCAGCGAGGAATTCCTGCGCGCGGCACTCACCTATCGCCTGAGCTACGGCGATCTCAAAACCCTGGCGCGCAACAGCCTCGAATACGCCTTCCTGCCCGGCGACAGCCTGTGGCAGAGCCCGGGAAGCTTCGTGCCGCGCGCGGTGTGCGCTCGCGGCATGCTCGGCGCCGCCGATCCCGCGCCCGACTGCGCCCGCTTCCTCGCCGGCAGCGAGAAGGCGCAAGCGCAATGGCGGCTCGAAGGGGAGTTCGCGCGGTTCGAAGCAGAGCCTTGGGCGAGCCGCTAGCGCGCAGCGGCGGGCGCAGTCGCGTTGACGCGGGCGACGACGCGCTTGGCGATCTCGCCGGCGGTGTCCTTGACGTTGTTGTCGAGATCGCGGCCGGCGAGCACGAAGCGCGCGGCGACGACGTAGGGATTGAGCTTGACGATCGCCCCGGGCAGGGGATGGCTCTCGGCACTGGTGTCGACCGTGTAGAGCGGCGCCGGAGCGGTCGCCGAGAGCGCGTCGACCGCGGCGGCGACCTGAAGCTGGGTGTCGCCCGCGCCGAAGCCGATCACCGCACGGCGCAAGCGATTGCCTTCATCGACCTCCAAAAAGGCACCACGCACCAGCCAGCCCTCGCTGGGAAGCGTCATGCCCGGGGGCACCCGCCGCGCCGTGAGCCCCGCTTTCGTCAGATCCTCGACGAGTGTGTCGCCCATGAGATCGACGAGGTGACGCGCCTTGCCCTGTGGGTCGCCTTGTCGCAGCCGGGCCAATAGCCCGTCCGGCCGGACGCCGAGCGGGCGCGCGCCGAGGACACCCGGCTCCGATTTGATCCCGGTCGCGTCGATGTCGAAATCGCTGACATAGACAACCGCCGGGCGCAGCGCGGCGACATTGCCCAGCTGGTTGCTCGAGGTCACCTTGGCGGTCGAGCAGCCGGCGAGCAACATGGCGCCGAACACGACGCAACGCGGCAAGGCCCGGGCAACGATCGACGGGAGCCGGCGCATCGCTCTTTCCTTTCCCCATCGCATGGAATACCCGGGACTGCCCAGGGCGCGTCATTGTGCGGTGGTGCGCGGCGTTTGGCCAGCCTCATTCCCTCACCGCACCGGCGCCGGCTCGACCCGCTCGACGTGATAGGACTTGGCGGTGATGAGCCAGTCGCCCTCGATGCGGTGATAGAGGAGATAGTCGATGAAGGTGGTGGCGTGGATGCGGACGCGCAGCTTGACCAGCGCCTGGGTCTCCGACGCGAGATCCATGAGCAGGATCTCCTCCTGGCGCGGCGCGCCGGCCGAACGCGGCGACGGGCGGCTGGCGAGAAGGTCGCGATAGGCCGCCGCCGACCACATCGTCATCGTGCCGTCGCGGAACCCGTGCAGCTGCGCGGTCGGGCGAAATACTCGGTCGAAGCGCGTGATGTCGGCATCGTACATGAGATCGAAATAGCGCTGCACGGCTTCCACCAGGCCTGCCACAGCATGGGACGCGGTCATCGGATGCTCCTCAAGGGGTTGGGGAGCGGAGTATGGCGCGGAAGCGCCAAGCAGGTCATTGCGAACTACACCTTAGAGAGGGATATTCTTGCAATAACGTGCCGTCGCGGCAGTCAATAATGGTGACTTATGCCAAATACCGATCTGGATGCCATCGATTGCCGGATCCTCGCCGCCCTCCAGGCGGAGGGCCGGCTCAGCAATGTCGAGCTGGCGGAACGCGTCGGCCTGTCGCCCTCGCCTTGCCTGCGCCGGGTGCAGCGGCTGGAGCGCGACGGCTATATCGAGGGCTACCGCGCGGTGCTCGGGCGGCGGCGCATCGGGCTCGGGTTCACGGTCTTCATCGGCATCAAGATCGACGCCCATGCCGATGAGCGCGCGGATGAGATGCGCGATACGATCGTCGCCATGCCCGAGGTGATCGCCTGCCACATGGTCTCGGGCGAGGCCGATTACCTGCTCGAGGTCGTGGTCCCCGATCTCGAGCATTACGAGCGTTTTCTCCTCGATCGGCTGCTGGCCCTGACGATGATCAAGGAGGTGCGCAGCAACATCGCCATCCAGACCGCGAAGGTGGCGGCGCCGCTGCCGCTGGGCCACCTTGTCCTCGGGACCACCGGGAATAGAGGCTCTGATACACGCGTCAGCAACCGCGGAAGCTTCTCGGAGGAAGACTAGCCGCTGGGCGCCGCGCCTCGATCCCGCGACGGCTCCTGACAGTGCCTGTCACCAGCCCGGGCTTATGCTCCACGGAACTCGGAGATCTTGCGGCGCCGCGAAGCTGGTTTC
>JASHUO010000854.1 GCA_030039975.1 Alphaproteobacteria bacterium | reverse complement strand
CTGTGGCGGCCCCGGCTCAATCCGCTTTGGGTGCTGGCCGCCGGCGGCATCGCCGCGATGCTGTTCGGTTAGGACGAGCGGTCCAGAATCATCCGTGCCGTTTCCTGCCCGCTGGCCAGCGCCGCCTCGACGGTGCCCATGTCAGATCCGGCATAGAGCGCTTCACCGGAAAAGAGCACGGCGTCGCTATCCGGCTTCGCCAACGCGGCCAGCGCCTCCCGCGTTTTGGGCGTAGCGTAGGAATAGGCGCCGCGCGCGAAGGGGTCGTTGCCCCAATTGATCGCCTGCGCCGCGACGAGCTGCCCCCTCACCCGATCCGTCGGCAACTCGAAAATCTCGGCGAGCGAGGCGAGCCCCATATCGACAAGCTCGATCTCGGTGAGGCTCGCCACCCGGTCCGCCTTGGGTCCCGCGTACCAGCCCGTCAGCACCGGATATCCCGCCGGATGCTGCGTCCACCAGGTCGGAACCGTGGCATTGGAAAGCAGGAAAGACATGTCGGCGAGATCGTGCCCGCCCTGATGGGCCCACCACGGCGCGGCAAATCGCAGCAACATCTTCACGACGTTCCCGAAGCCGATATCGGCGCTGGCAGCGGCCTTTTCGCGCGCGGCCGGCGGCAGCGCGATCTCGGACAGGAGGGGGAGCGGGACCGCGAGGATCACGACATCGCCCTCGACAACCGTGCCATCGCGACACTGCGCAGCAATCCGTCCACCGGCTGCTTCGATGGCGGTGACGACGGCGCCGAGATGGATCGAAGCGCCATGCTTGCGGCATTCGGATGCGAGAAACTCGATCAGCGCGCCATAACCTTCGACGATCCGATGTTGCCGGCCGCGTCCCTCGCCCATCCATTCATCGCGCAGCGCCAGGGTACTGGCGCGGGACGGGTCGGCCGCGTCGTAGCCTTCGACCATCCGCGTGATCGAGCGCCGCAGCTCGGCGTAGGGCGGGCCGGGGAAACGCGTCGCCAGAAATTCGGCGATCGGCAGATCGGTTTGCAGCTCCGCCAGGGCTTGGTAGAACCGATCGGCATGCGCCGGCGGCCCGTCGTCCCGCGACAACGCGCCGCTGCGGGCGCTCCATCGCGTGCCGCCGCTCGGCAAGAGCGAAAGCCGCGCCTCGCGCACCAGGGCACGCGTCACCGGCGCCGCGCCATGGATGAATTCGGCGCCACCCTCGGCAGGATAGCCGAATTCCTGCACCGGCAGCGCGTAGATACGTCCGCCACATCGCTCGCGTGCCTCGAGGATCGTCACCCTTTTGCCCGCGCGCGCCAGCTCCCGCGCGACCATCAGGCCTGCAGCACCCGCGCCGACGATCAGGAAATGCGTCATCCATCACCGTAGTCAATTGAGACAGATATTCAACAAACGGTCCCTGGCCCGCGCGTCTTTCCGATCTCTGGCGCGAAATCCGATCGCGGAGCTTAGCCTGCCGCGGACTTCCGGGAAACGAGCGGCGGCCCTATCTCTCGCGGCGATAGCGGGGATCAAAAACATTCGCTTGCCGCCCGAGCGCCCGCGGCGTGAAATCCCGCTCATGAGCGATGCTCACCCTGCTCGCGCCCGCGCCGATGATTTCTGCCGGCACTTCGGGTTGCGCGCTCCGATCCTGCTGGCCCCGATGGCCGGCGCTTGTCCCGCGCCGCTCTCGATTGCCGTCGCCAATGCCGGCGGCCTCGGCGCCTGCGGCGCGCTGCTGCTTCAGCCGCAGGCCATTCTGCGCTGGGCGGTGGAGTTCCGCAGCGGCAGCAATGGCGGCTTCCAGCTGAATCTGTGGGTGCCGGATCCGCCGCCGCGGCGCGATCCCGCGCGCGAATCGGAGGTTCGCGCTTTCCTCGCGCAATGGGGCCCGGCGGTGCCGGAAGACGCCGGCCATGTGACCCCGCTGGATTTCGCCGCGCAATGCGAGGCGCTGCTCGAAGCCGGGCCGCCGATCGTCTCCTCGATCATGGGCCTCTTTCCGCCGGACTTCGTCGCGCGCCTAAAAGCGCGGAACATCGCCTGGTTCGCCACGGTGTCGACGGTCGCCGAAGCGCGCGCGGCTGAAGCCGCCGGCGCGGATGTGATCGTCGCGCAGGGCATGGAGGCCGGCGGTCACCGTGCCGCCTTCGATGCGGCGAGCGCCGAGCGCGAGATGGTCGGGCTCTTCGCGCTCCTGCCGGCGATCGTCGATGCGGTGCGCGTGCCGGTGGTCGCGACCGGCGGCATCGCCGACGGGCGCGGCGTCGCCGCCGCGCTGCTCCTCGGCGCCAGCGCGGCGCAGATCGGCACCGGCTTCCTGCGCTGTCTCGAGCCGCACATCCATCCCGCCTGGGCCGACGCGCTGGGGCGGACCATGCCGGAGGGCACGCGAGTGAGCCGCGTCTTCAGCGGCCGGCCAGGACGCAGCATCGCCACCGCCTATGTCCGGGCAGCGACGAGCGATGCGGCGCCGGCGCCGGCGCCTTACCCGGTGCAGCGCGGCCTCACCGCAGCGCTCCGCGACGCCGGCAACAAGGCGGGCGACATCGAGCGCATGCAGGTCTGGGCCGGGCAATCGGCGGCGCTGGCGCGCGCGGCGCCGGCAGGCAGCGTGGTGCAACGCCTCTGGGCGGAGGCGACAGCGCTCCTCGCTTAAGTTCGCCCGCGCGCCAGCGCCAGCGCCATCAGCTCTTCGACGCGATCGAAGAGCGGCAGCGCTTCGGCGCGCAGCTCGTCCGGCGTGACCCAGCGCAGAGCCGTAGCGTCCTCGATCGGCTCGCCCTCGCCCTCCCGCCAGTCGAGCAGCACCGCGACGAGCGCGAAATGCGCCTTGACGCGGCCGTCTTCGTCGCGCCGGATCGCGTCGAAGACGCTGAGCGCGGCGATGGGCTCGGCGACGATGCCGGTCTCTTCCAGGAGCTCGCGCTGCGCGCAGGCAAGGACGGTCTCGCCGACCTCCTGCATGCCGCCGGGAAAGCCCCAGCGCCCGATGCCCGGCGGCACCGAGCGCTGCGCCAGCAGGATCCGGTCACCTCGCCGCACCAGGGCGAGGCAACCGAGGATCGGCCGGGTGGGATAGAGCCGGTCGCCGCCCTTGCTCACGGCTCGACTTGCGCCGCCTGTCCTTCCAGCACCTTGTAGATCTCGCCGCCCTGCTCGCGGAATTCCTGCGACTTCTCG
>JASHUO010000853.1 GCA_030039975.1 Alphaproteobacteria bacterium | reverse complement strand
CCGACGCTGGGCGGGCAAGCGGTCAACTCGATCATCGGCACGTTCTGCGGCCTGTTCTCGAACGGGCTCGACGGCTATCAGCTGACGCGCGGCATCGCCGACGACATCCTGCGCGAGCTCGGCGCCGAAGGCGCGCTCCACTACCGGCGCGGCCACACCACGGTGGTGCTTTATGACGAGGTCGCGCTCAGCCGCTGGGTCGAGCGCAGCGTGGCGGCGGCCGGGATCACCCTGCTGCTCGGCGCGGTGCTGCGCCAGGTGCGCCTCGAAGGCCGCCGCATTGCCGCTCTCGACCTCGCCACGCGCTATGGCGATGTGCGCGTGCGCGCCGCGGGGTTCGTCGATGCCTCCGGCGATGCCGCGCTCGCCTGGCAGGCGGGGCAGGAGTGCCGCGAGCCGGCCGAAGGTGTCGTCTACGGCTCGCAGATGATGGTGCTCGAAGACGTCGACGAGGCGCATTATCCAACGCGCGAGGCGGTGACGGAGCGGCTTGCCGCCAAGGCGGCGAGCTACGGCCTTGTCCGTCATGACGGCTTCGCGTTTGCTTTTCCCGGCCGCGGCATCGCGCTCGTCAACATGAACCATGTCGAGACGCCGCTCGACCCCTTTGCCGCCTCGGCGACGGGCCTCATCGGCAAGGAGCAGGCCGAGCGCTCGCTGCGCTTCTTGCAGCGCGAATTCCCCGCCGCTTTCGGCAAGGCGCGGGTGCGCGCCTTCGGCCAGCCCGGCATCCGCCAGACTCGCTGGATCGTCGGCCGACACCAGCTCACCGTGGACGAGGTGCGCGCCGGTACCAAATTCGCCGACAGCATCGCGCGCACCGCCTGGCCCATCGAGCAGCATCATCACGCCGACGGCTATGTCTGGGAGCCCTTCGACGAGGATCATCTGCATTACGTGCCGTTCGGCAGCCTGACGCCGCCCGGTCTCGACAATCTCGTCGCCGCCGGACGCTGCATCGATGCCGACAGCGCCGCGCTCTCCAGCGTCAGGGTGATGGGGCCCTGCATCGCCATGGGCGCCGCCGCCGCGCATGCGCTCGACCTTGCCGGCAGCGGCAGCGTCCATCAGATCGATACGGCGGCGCTGCGCCGGCGATTGGCGGCCAATGTCGACGAGCGGTCATGAGCGAGATGCGCCGCATCGACGTCGCCGCGATCATCGAAGGTCAGAGGCTGAGCTGGTTTCTCGTCCGGCTGGTGCTGGTGTCGTGGATCGTGACGTTCTTCGACGGCTTCGACATGAACGTCATCGCGTTTGCCGCGCCGGTGCTGTCGACCGCCTTCCATATCGACCGGGCGATGATGGGCAATGTCTTCAGCATCGGCTTGCTCGGCACCATGATCGGCGGCTTTCTCTTCGGCTGGCTGGGCGACCGCATCGGCCGGCGCCCGACGATCATCCTCGCTACCGCGTTGTTCGGCCTCCTCACTCTTGGCTTCGCGCTGGCCGGCAGCTATCGCGCGCTGCTGCTGCTCCGCCTCGTCGACGGCATCGCCATCGGCGGCATGCTGCCGGTGTGCTGGGCGCTCAACATCGAATACGCGCCGAAGCGCTACCGGGCCACAATCGTCACGTTGATCATGATCGGCTATTCCCTCGGCATCAGCCTCGCCGGGCCGATCGCGATCTGGCTCATGCCGAAATTCGGCTGGCAATCGCTCTTCGTCTTCGGCGGCGCGCTGTCGCTGGTCGCGGCGCTGATCCTGGCGCTGGTGCTGCCGGAATCGATCCGCTTCCTGGCGGTGCAAGGGCGTCGGCCGGAGCTCATCGCGCGCCTTTTGCGCCGCATCGCACCCGAGCGGCCGGTGCCCGACGGCGCCCGCTTCGTCGTCGCCGACGAGGAGGGCGTCGCCAAGGATTTCCGGCCGGCGCTGCTGTTCGAGGGCGAGCTGCGCTGGATAACGCCGCTGCTGTGGCTCGGCTACATCTTCAGCTCGATGGCGGTGTTTTTTTTCGCCAGCTGGACGCCACTGGTGTTCGAGGCGCTGGGCTTCGCCCGGCCGGTGGCAGCCGCGGCGGCCTCGGTCAACGCCGTCACCGGTGCGTTGGGCGGTCTGCTGCTGATGCGCTTCACCGATACGCGCGGCGCCATCGCCATCGCCGTGATGCCGCTCTTGGCGACGCCGCTGCTGCTGCTCGCCGGCTTCGTCGATCTCGGCTATTGGGGATTCCTGACGGCGATCGCGCTGATCTCGCTCTTCGTCATCGGCGGCCAATTCGGGCTGCACAGCATCGCCGGCATCTTCTATCCCAGCGCCTGGCGCGGCAACGGCGCCGGCTGGGCCATCTCGGTGGCAAAGATCGGCTCGATCGCCGGGCCCTGGATCGCCGGCTTGCTGCTCTCGACCCGGCTGCCGGTGCGCCACATCTTCGCCGTCGCCGCCATCTGCCCGGTGGTTCTGCTCGCGAGCATCCTCGTCATCGGCGCGATCCATAGCCGCATGCTGCGCCGCCAAAGGGCAGAGGCCCATCCGGCGGCAGGGCGGCTCGCGGCCGCGGAGCGTTGACAGCCGTTTAGGGTTGTGCCCCCATTTCGCTACCGGCACCGCGGGCCAACGCCGCGGGCGAAAGGGAGGTCGCCTTGTATACCGGTGTGCAGGTGCAGCGTCGTCCGCAGCAGCCCGCCTTCATCATGGCGCACAGCGGCGAGAGTGTGAGCTATGCGGAGCTGGAACGGCGCAGCAACCGCCTCGCGCATTGCCTGCGTGCCGCGGGCCTCCGCCGGCTCGACCATTACGCCATCTTCATGGAGAACAATGCGCGCTATGTCGAAGCCTGCGGCGCGGGCGAAAGGGCGGGACTCTACTTCACCTGCGTCAACTCCTATCTGAACGCCGAAGAGCTCGCCTACATCCTCGACAACAGCGAGGCGCGAATCCTCATCACCTCGATGGCCAAGCGCGAGATTGCGCTCGCTTCGCTGGCGCGCGCGCCGCGGGTCGAGCGCTGCCTCATCGTCGACGGGCCCGGCGATGGCGGCCGGGTCGTCAATCTCGACGCGGCGGTGGCGGGATTCCCCGAGACGCCGATCCCTGACGAATGGCTCGGCACCGCCATGCTCTATTCCTCCGGCACCACCGGTCGTCCCAAGGGCATCCTGCGGCCCCTGCCGGAGAACCCGCCGGCACATCAATTGCCGGTCTTCGACTTCCTGGTGAAGCTGTGGGGCTACCGCGAGGGCATGATCTATCTCTCGCCGGCGCCGCTCTATCACTCGGCGCCGCAAGCGGCGGTCAACCTGACCATCCGCATGGGCGGCACCGCGATCATCATGGAGCATTTCGATCCCGAGCAGTATCTCGCGCTGATCGAGCGCCACCGCGTGACGCACAGCCAGCTCGTCCCGACCATGTTCTCGCGCATGCTGAAGCTGCCCGACGCGGTGCGGCGCCGCTACGACATATCGTCGCTCGAGATCGCGATCCACGCCGCGGCGCCCTGTCCGGTGCCAGTCAAGGAGCGGATGATCGAATGGTGGGGCCCGATCATCCAGGAATATTATGGCGCCACCGAGGCGATCGGCTTCACCGCCTGCGACAGCGGCGAATGGCTCGCCCATCGCGGCACGGTGGGCCGCGTCCTGCTCGGCGAACTGCACGTGCTCGACGAGGCGATGCGGCCGGTGCCGGTCGGCACCTCGGGCACGCTCTGGTTCAGGACGGCGTCGCCCTTCGAGTACTTCAAGGATCCGAGCAAGACCCAGGAAGTGCGCTCGCCCGACGGCACGATGAGCACGGTCGGCGATGTCGGCTATGTCGATGCCGAGGGCTATCTCTATCTCACCGACCGCCGGACCTTCATGATCATTTCCGGC
>JASHUO010000852.1 GCA_030039975.1 Alphaproteobacteria bacterium | reverse complement strand
GGCCGCTGGATGGTGTAGCCGAGCGCGCCGATGCCGCGCGGAATGATCGAGACCTTGTGCACGGTGTCGGAGCCGGGCAGCGACATCGCCACCAGCGTATGGCCCATCTCATGAAAGGCGACGACCCGCCTTTCCTTCTCGTTGAGCACGCGCCGCTTCTTCTCGAGGCCGGCGACGATGCGCTCCACCGCGCTGGTGAAATCGGCCATGGTGATGGACTCGCCGTGACGCCGCGTGGCGATGAGCGCCGCCTCGTTGATGAGGTTGGCGAGGTCGGCGCCGGTGAAGCCGGGCGTCAGCGCGGCGATCTTTTCGGGATCGACATCGCCGGCCAGGACATGGCCCTTGAGATGGACCTTGAGGATGTCGATGCGGCCGGGCTTGTCGGGCCGGTCCACCAGCACCTGCCGGTCGAAGCGTCCGGCACGGAGCAGCGCGGGATCGAGGATCTCCGGCCGGTTGGTGGCGGCGAGCAGCACCAGGCCGGAGCGTGAATCGAAACCGTCGAGCTCCGAGAGCAGCTGATTCAGCGTCTGCTCCTTCTCGTCATTGCCGCCCACGCCCTGATAGGCGCCGCGCGCCCGGCCGAGCGCGTCGAGCTCGTCGATGAAGATGATGGCCGGCGCCTTCTGCCGCGCCTGCTCGAAGAGGTCGCGCACGCGCGCCGCGCCGACGCCGACGAACATCTCGACGAACTCCGAGCCGTTGATCGAGAAGAACGGCACGCCCGCTTCGCCCGCCACCGCCCGCGCCAGCAGCGTCTTGCCGGTGCCCGGCGGCCCCACCAGCAGGATGCCCTTCGGCACGCGCGCCCCGAGCCGGCTGTATTCCTGCGGGCTCTTGAGGAAATCGACGACCTCCTTCAGCTCCGCCTTGGCCTCATCGACGCCGGCGACATCGGCGAATGTCACTTTCGTGTCGGTCTCGACATAAACCTTGGCGCGGCTCCGGCCGAGCGCCATGAAGCCGCCGGCCCCGCTCTGGCCTGCCATGCGGCGGATCACGAACCACCAGACGCCGAAGAAGAGCAGGGTCGGCAGCACCCAGGAGAGCAGGTTGCTGAGGAAATTGTTCTCGACCACGCCGGAGAATTTGACGTTGTACTTCTGCAACTGGTCGGCGATGTCCGGCGGCACGCGGGTGGTGACGAATTCGCGTTTGCCGTTTTGCGGCTCTTTGAAGGTGCCCTCGACGTAATCGCCGGAAACCCGCACTTCGGCAACCTTGCCGGAGCGGAGATCATCGAGGAATTCGCTATAGGGGAGAACGGTAAGCTGCGTCTCCTGCATCCAGAGTTGTTGCAGGATGATGATGCCGATGATGGCGGCAACGACGTACCAGACGTGGAACTGGACGCGCTTGTCCATCCGCTTCTCCTATCGAACGCCTGGCAATCATATAGGAGGCGGGTGGCCGCTGCGACCGCCCTCCGCCGGGAAAGGAAAAATTAACCAAGCCTGCCGCATCCTCGGGGCTGAGCGTGACGAGGAAGCGGATGACGGTTGTCGGCAGCGGCCTGATCACCTTGACCAGCGGAGCGGCGTCCTGTCAGGTTGCTCCCGGCGCTGGCGGCGCTATTGCGGGTTTCTGGTGGGAGCGCAACGGCCGTCGCATCGATTGGCTGCGGCCCGCGTCGCCGGCCGCTCTGGCGCGTGGCGATGTGCAGGGGATGGGCTGCTTTCCCTTGGTGCCTTACGGCAATCGCATCCGCGATGCGCGCTTTTTGTTTTGCGGCCGCGAAATCGTCGAGAGCCCGGCGGATATCGTGCAGCGCCATGCGATCCACGGCCATGGCTGGCGCCAAAGCTGGATCGTGACGGAGCGCCGCGAGGATCGGCTCGTGCTCGAATACGAGCACCCCGCGGATGGGTGGCCGTGGTCCTATCGCGCGCGCCAGTGCTTCGAGCTTAGCCCCGACGCGCTCGAGATCAGCTTGGAGCTCGAGAATTTGTCCGAGGGCCTGATGCCGGCCGGGCTCGGTCTTCATCCCTATTTCCCGCGCACGCCGGAGGCGCGGATCGCGGCGCGGACCGCCGAGGTCTGGCTCACCGATGCCGAGGTGATGCCGACGGAACGGCGGGCCGTGCCGTCAGGCTGGGAACTCTCGCAGGGAAGACGCGTCGCCGATCTCGCTCTCGACAATGTCTTTACCGGTTGGGATGGCGAAGCGGTGGTGACTTGGCCGGAGCATGCCGCGCGGCTGCGCTTGGGAGCGACGCAACCGCTGCTCTCTTTCCTCGTCGTCTACACGCCGCCCGGGCGCGACTTCTTCTGCGTCGAGCCCGCAAGCCATGTCACGGACGCGGTCAATCTCGCCCGCGAGGGCATCCCGGATACCGGGTTGCGCGTGCTGGCGCCGCAAGCGCGACGCGCCGCCCAGGTCAGCCTGCGCCCGGAGTTCTGTTAGCGCTCTTGACGCGACAGGCGTCATTCCTCGCCTCGTGCAACGCCTCTGCCGGTTGCTCGAAGCGGTAGTGCTGCGCGCACCGTAAAGCTCGCCGCCGATCGCGCGCGCAAGTTGGTTCAGCTCCTCCTTCGAACTGGCATCCTCGCTGCGCCCTGCGTGCGTGCGGATTGCGGCGCCGCACGGTTCTCGGACGCGCCATGGAATCTACGCAACCCTGAATTACCGTTTAGGCGAGGAACTAGCAGCCGGCTCCGGCCGATTGTACCGCGGGGGTAGGTCCATTGGCGCGAGGATGCGGCGGTGGCGTATCTGGATCTTGGCCGGGCGGTGCGCGGCGTGGACTCCCTGTTGCGGCAGCACCAGGGCATCGAGGAATTCACCGATGACGAGCAATGCATCTTCCGTGTCTCGCGCGGCGTCGCAAGCCGCAGCGCGCTGCTGTCCGACGGCACCGAGATCGTCGAGGGCGAGCCGGTGCTGCTGCTCCATTTCTGGAACGAGCATTTGCCGCTGATGCCGAGCGCGGGGCCGAGCGCCGGCTGGGCCATCCGCCTGAAGCAGCGCATGCGCACCTCCCTGATGGCGGTCGCCGGCTATGTCGAGCGCGAGCGCAGTCTCGATGCCATCCGCGCGCTGCATGGCGCGCCGCCCTTCGGCAGTCGGCTCGGCGCGGTGCAGATGGTGCGCACCGCCTGCCGCTTCGGCTTCGACGTCATCGATCCCGACGAAGCGCCGCATGAATGGCGCGAGCGCATCCATTTGGTCTTCGACAGCATGTTGCTCTGGGGGCTGGCCTATGCGTTCAATCCGGCGGGGCTCCGGGCCAAGGGGCTGCTCCGCCATCGCCACCAGCTCTGGATCTCCAGGCGCAAGCTGTTGCTCTATTACAGCGCGGGCGCGGCAGCGCCGGCACCGGCCGGGCGGGCGATCGTGGATGCCGATGCTGCCGGATGATTCACCAGCGTTTCCGATCGTCATGGAAGCGAAGCGTCAGAAGCAAGGCACTAGACTAATCCAGCGGCGCACGCCGCCATGATCGCCGCCGCCGTTTCGCTGCTCTGGGCGTTGCTGGTCGCGACGCTGATCGCGCGCGCGGCGCGCCAGTATCGGGCCTATGACGTGCTTCAGCCGGCGCCGCTGCTCGGTGCGGCGCCGCTGATCGACATCGTCGTGCCGGCGCGCAACGAGGCCGACGCGATCGCCGACTGCCTCGGCGGGCTTGTCGCACAGGACTATCCCGCGAGCCAGGTCGCGATTACCGTCGTCGATGACGGCTCGACCGACGGCACCGCGGCGATCGCCCGCGGCATGGCCGGCGCCGCGCCGCCGCTCGCCGTCATCGAGGCGGGACCGCTCCCCACGGGCTGGACGGGCAAGACGCATGCCTGTTGGCGCGGCGCAGCGCAGGGCCGCGGCGAGTGGCTCTGCTTCATCGATGCCGACACGATCCCGGCGCCGGCCTTGCTGCGCTCGGCGGTCGCGGCGGCGGGGCAGCGCGGCCTCGATCTCCTGTCCTTGGAGCCGCGTCAGGTGCTGGTGACGGTGGGCGAGCGGCTGATCATTCCCGCCGGGCTCTGTGCGCTCGGCTTCGCCGGTGATCTGCGGCGGACGGGAAACCCTGACGATCCTTCGGCGGCGGCAAATGGTCAATTCCTGCTGATCCGCCGTGCCGCCTATGACCGCGCCGGCGGCCATCGTGCCGTGCGCGGCGCCTTCTCCGAAGACAGCGCCCTCGCCGCGCGCGTCAAGATCACGGGCGGGCGCATCGCGCTGATGGGCGCCGCCCCCCTTATCGGTGTCCGCATGTATCGCAGCCTGCCGCAGCTTTGGGAGGGGTTGGTCAGAAGCGTCACCGATACCTTCGGCGGCGTCGGCGCCACCGCCTTCATCGCTCTGGTCGGGCCGGTCATCGCCTGGTCGGCCCCCGCCATCCCCGCGGCGCTCGCGGCCCACGTCGCGGCGGCGCCCACGCCGCTCGCCGGTGCCGCCTTGGCCTTGGCGGTCGCGGCATCGCTGGCGCTGCTCGGCATGCATCTGGCGGCAGCGCGCTACTTCGCCATTCCGCTCGCCTATGGTCTGCTCTTCCCCGTCGCCTATACGCTGGCGGCGGTCCTGGCGCTGGCCGGGATCAGAGCCAGGTGGCAGGGTCGCGTCGCCTGGAAGGGACGCAGCTACCGCAGCGCCGCCGATAGCGGCGATTGAAAGGGCGGGCCGATGGCGCAGGATCGCCGCGCGCCGGTGAACAAATGGGCGGTCGCGCTCGCCGTCGCCGTGGCGCTCGCCTTTCTCTACGTCGTGCGGCTCGCGGTGCTGCCTTTCCTCATCGCCGCCGCGATTGCCTATGTCGCCGAGCCGCCCAATCTCTGGCTGCGCCGGCGTCTCGGCCTGTCGCGCGAAGCGGCGGCGATCGCCACCTATGCCGTGGTCATGGCGTTTCTCGGCGGGCTCGGCTACTGGGTCGCGGTGACGCTGTCGGCCGATCTCGGCGCCGCCTTTCACGACGCGCCGCAGCTGCTGCACAAATTCTTCGCCGAGCTTTTCGGCGGTGAGCAGATCGATCTCTTCGGGCGGCGCATCGATGCCGGCCAGCTGTCGCAGCAGATTCTGGACGCGCTCACCGCCGATATCGGCTCGCCGCAGCAAATCCTGACCACGGCCATCTATGGCTTCGCCACGATCACCGGCGCGGTGCTGGTCATCGTTCTCATCTTCTACTTCCTGCACGCCGGGCCGCAGCTCGCCGCCGGCGCGCTCTGGCTGGTGCCGCCGGAGTACCGCGAGGAGGTGGCGGAGATCGCGCGCGAGATCGATCCGCTGCTGCGGCGCTACCTCGTCGGGCTCTTCGTCATCTTCGTCTTCGCCACGATCGCGTCGTGGATCGCCATTCGCTTCGCGCTCGGCCTGCCTTTCGCCGTGCTGCTGGCGCTGCTCACCGGCCTCTTGGAGCTGATCCCGGTGATCGGGCCGATGACCTCGGCGGCGCTGGTCGGCCTGCTTGCGCTCGAGCGGCATGGCTTCTGGGCGGTGGTCGCTTTCGCGGTCTACGTCACCGTCTTCCGCTTGTTGATCGATCGGGTGGTGGGGCCGGTCGTGCTTGGCCGCGCGGCTCAGCTCCATCCGACCGTGGTGATGTTCGCCTTCCTCGCCGGCGGCCTCTTCCTCGGTGTCGCCGGCGTCATCCTCGCCGTGCCGGTCGCCGCCTCGGTCAAGGTCGTGCTCGAGCATTACTATTCGCAGCCGACGCGCCGCGCGCCGTGATTTCCTACTGGATTAGAGCATGATTGGCTTAGGTTGACCCATAGCCGGCATGTCTGAAGTAGTTTGCGCACTCGTCGGAGCTGAACTGGTCGAGTAGTGAACCGATGCGTTTCCAGACGGCATCGGTGGACCGTTCGTCGGCTTTCCGCAGCAGCGTCTTGAGTTTGGCGAAGGACTGCTCGATCGGATTGAGGTCCGGACTGTAGGGCGGCAGCAAGAGGCGATGGGCACCGGCCGCTCGAATGGCGCGCGAACGGCTTGGCCTTTGTGGCCGCCGAGATTGTCGAGCACGACGATGTCGCCGGGGCGCAGCTGGGGAACGAGGAATTGGGTCACGCAGGCGAGGAACATCGGACCGTTGATCGGGCCGTCAATGACGCAGGGAGCGATGATGCCCTGGACGCGCAGTCCGGCCAGGAAAGTCATTGTCGTCCAGCGACCGTGCGGCACACGTCCGATCAGGCGCTGGCCGCGGGGCGCGCGGCCGTGCGTGCGCGTCATGTTGGTCTTCGCCCAGATCTCGTCGACAAAGACGAGGCGTTCGGGATCGACGCGCCCCTGATAGCGCCTCCACCGGGCGCGCTTACGAGCGACGTCGGGTCGCTCTTGCTCTGCGGCGCACAGGGTTTTTTTTGAATGTCAGCCCCTCGGCCGCCAGGAAAGCCCACAGCGCGCCATAGCTGACTTTGACGCCGCGATCGGCGAGTTCTTTTAGCAGTCCTCGGACCGTCAGATCCGGAGCGAGCGATAGTCGGGCCAAAAGCCAATCTCGTTCCGACAGCAGGATCGGACGGCGATGTCCTCCCATCGGCTTTGCCGCACACGTGCCGCTGGCGCGCTGCCGCACACACCAGCGGATCACGCTCGACTCTCCGACCTTGAATAGTTTGGCCACCTGGCGCCGCGACTGCCCGCTCGCCACCGCGGCTACCGCCCACTCACGAAGATCGATCGAATAGGGTCGTGTCATCCATGCTGGCCCCCAACCCCAGCCAGCAGTTTGAATCAGATTTTCCCAACAAAGGGGATCCCCTTTCGATTCAAGCTAAGCCGATCACGCTCTAGAGGCAGGTTCAGTCGCCCGGGTCTGGGCGGAAAAGGCGCGTCCTCCGCCTCCGAGAATGATCA
>JASHUO010000851.1 GCA_030039975.1 Alphaproteobacteria bacterium | reverse complement strand
CTTCTCAGGGGGCGAGCGGATCAGCCTGACGCCGGCTGCCGGGCCAGCTCGGCGCGGACCCATTGCTCGAGCTGCGATGCCGTCACCGCGCCCGCATGCCGCGCAAGCTCGCGGCCATGGAAGGCCAGCGCCACGGTCGGGATGCTGGCGATCTGAAATCGCTGCGCCAGCGCCTGCTCCTCGTCGACATTGATCTTGACCAGCCGCAGCGCCGGCTCGAGCTGCGCCGCGGCGCGTTCGAATTCCGGCGCCATCACGCGGCAAGGCCCGCACCACGGCGCCCAGAAATCGACGAGCAGCGGCACGTCGCTTTTCTCGAGCTGGCGCAGGAAGCGCGCCGTGTCGAGTGCCACGGGATGCGCGTCGAACAGCTTCTGGTGGCAAACGCCGCATTTGCCGCCGGCCGCCAGCTTGCCGCGCGGCACGCGGTTGAGCGTGTCGCAATGGGGGCAGGGGAGGTGCAGGATCTCGGCCATGGCTCTTCCTTTGGTGGTGGTCATTCCGCCGCTCGCATTGGCGGCCGCGGCTCGCTCGAGCCGCGCCGCACCTTGCGCAACAAATAATTCTCGGACACCGCTTTCGCCAGATGCGCCCAATACCTTGGCCCGCCCCGTTCATGTTGCGCGGCGGGCCTGCGGCAGCGCGACGACGGCAAGCCGTTGCCGGGGTGACGAAGGCACTGCGTTTTCTTGGTTCGCTCGGAGCGAATACTTCGCCTTTCTTGGCGGTGGCCGCAGAACCCAAGGTTTCGTAACCGGGAAGCGTCAATCAACCGAAATGAAATCAAAGACATCGCGCGCCACGGCAAGCCTTCATTAACCATCCCCGCGCTATCTCCTGACGGAAACCGGGGCGTGTCGGCGCGGCCGAGCCTCGTGGGATTCCGGAAGGCAGAGAAGACCATGGTACGAAACGAAGGCGAAGTCAGCGTCACCTTGCTGCTCAATGGCGGACATAGCCGCACGCTCTATCTTGCGCGCAAGGACCCGCTGCTGAACTCGCTGATCTCCTCGATCGGCGAGAAGAGCTATGGCGGCGGCCGGCCGGCGCGCCCGTTCAACATCCGGCTCGATCAGGGCAGGCGCTCCTTCATTTTCTCCTCGACCGACCTGGTCGGGCTCGTCACCGATCCGCCGATCAGCGGCGATGCGGAGGTGCCGTCGGCGGCGATGAATTTGCCACGCTACGCGGTTGCCGATCCGCAGCCGGAAGCCCCCTACGAGAAGTCGCCTTATCTTGTGCTCGAGAACTTCGTCGACGAGACGCAGCTCGCCGAGCTGGTCAGATTCACGCTTGCCAGCGAGCGGAGCTTCGCCGCGGCGAGTGACGGAAACGTGCTGGCGCTGCGCGATCTCGGCCGCTTCTCGGGTCTTTTCCGCGATCGCATCCGCTCGCTGGTGCCGCAGCTCACCACCGCTTTCGGCATCGGCGACTTCGCCATCGGCGATGTCGATTGCGTGCTGAGCGCCGAGAATGACGGCGCCGCTTCGGAGCGCGACGACGAGGAGGAGGCCGACGCCGCGGATCGCGCCATCAGTTATGCCTTCTATTTCCACGGCGAGCCCAAGCGCTTCAGCGGCGGTGCCTTCCGCCTCTACAATGCCGGCCTTGTCGGCGGCACGGCGGCGGCGGAGATCGAGCCGAGGAACAACAGCATCCTGTTCTTCCCGAGCGAATGCCCGCACGAAGTGCTGCCGCTGCGCTGCCCGTCGGGGCGCTTCGCCGATAGCCGCTTCGCCGTCATCGGCTCGGTGAGACGGGCGGGCTAGGTCGTGTAC
This sequence comes from Alphaproteobacteria bacterium, assembly GCA_030039975.1. GTDB lineage: Bacteria > Pseudomonadota > Alphaproteobacteria > ATCC43930 > CGMCC-115725 > DAHUYF01. The sequence continues at coordinate 1,751 of JASHUO010000851.1, read as the reverse complement.
TGATAAACGCGTGGAATATACAGTATACGTCCGCAATCGTGCCCCTGCGCCGGGATCGCGCTAACGACGCAGGCCGCGCGGGCCGCTGACATAGACGTTGCCACGCTCATAGAAGCGAAGCAGCCGATCGACTTCCTTCGTCAATCCGATGCGAACACTCCGCGAGAGACGCACCGCGGGCCGCTCATCATCCACGCCCAGCCACAGAGGTCCCGCGGCACATAGATCGATGCCGTCGCAGCGTCGATCGATCGCCATCGCCGTCGCAAGCCGTCCCGGCCCTTTGGCCAGCTCCGTCAGCCCTGTCGTCCCACGACGGCGCTGCATAACGGATATCCCCTCCAGCGGCTCCAATGCCCGCAGCAGCACTCCGGCGCCGATGCCCCGCCGCTCGGCCGCAACGTTGCACATATAGGACAAGCCATAGATGAGATAGACGTAGGCGTGTCCTTTGGCGCGAAAGAGCGAATGATTGGCTGCGGTCAGGCCGATGAATGCATGGCCCGCGGCATCCCCAACCGGATACGCCTCGGTTTCGACGATCCGGCCGCTGGTTCGGTTGCCACGGTGATCGCGAACGAGCACCTTGCCGATGAGAAAACGTGCCAGCTCGATCGTGTCCTCGGGCAGCTCCGAGCGACGCAGCCGACGAAGACGGCCAACCGGGGTCGAGGCGATGGCGTGGCTTGGATCGGCGGTAACGCGTTTCCGCTGAATCGGCAAGGCGTGCACTCGCTCTTTCTGCCGCTCTGGTGCGGGGCAAATGTTGACCGCTCCAGGGATCGGGCTCACAATAACACTCGCCGCGACCGAGCGAGTCCTGTTCCAGGCGAGAGCGCGGGCGACACCAAGCACATCTTGTAGATCATTTTCCCCATCGGTCCAGCGGTGCATCTTAGCGTACGCGCTGGCCGGGGAGCGCTTGCTCGTGGGCAAGAGGGTGATGCCGCGGCGAGAGGCGGCGCAGGAGATCGAGATGGGAGATCGGGAGATACGGGATGCGCTCGAGCGGCACTGGGCTGCATCCGATGCGAATGATTTTGCGGTCGAGCATGAGATCTATCGCGAGGATGCGGTGCTCCACTATCCGCAGTCGGGCGAACGCATACGCGGTCGACACAACATCCAAGAGAGCAGAACGGTGCAGCCGAGCGCGAAGCGCTTCGCCGTCCAGCGGATCATCGGCAACGGCGATCTCTGGGTCACCGAGTTCGTCCTTACATACGACGAGCGGCCGTCTTACACGGTGAGCATCATGGAGTTCAAAGATGGGAAGGTGGCGCGCGAGACCCAATACTTCGGTGATGCGTTCGAGCCCGGACCGTCTCGGGCGCACCTGGTCGAGTTGATGCGGTGACATGCACACGGCGCGAGGTGGCGATCCGACGCTTCCCGGTGCCGAGATGGATCTCGAGACGGGAGGAGTAGAAAGCATGGTCGCGCCCGACGCTCTTCGCTATGCAAAGATCCCCCTCGCCCACGGATCTGGTGCAATTCCCGCCCTCGGGTTTGGTACGCTGATTCCGGATCTCCGCGCGACCGAGCAGGCGACCAAGACGGCATTGGAAGTGGGGTTTCGTCACTTCGATTGTTCGGAGCGCTACCGCAATGAACAAGCGGTCGGCGCTGCGATGCAGGATGTCTTCAAGGCCGGGGCGATTCAGCGGAAGGATGTGTTCGTCACCACCAAGCTCTGGAACAACAATCATCGTCCTGAGCGGGTCAAACCCGCCTTCGAGGCAAGTCGCCAG
>JASHUO010000850.1 GCA_030039975.1 Alphaproteobacteria bacterium | reverse complement strand
GGATCGCGTTTCGCGCGATCAAGAGCACACCCCCGGCATATACAAGAAGCTCAAGGGCGCCGGTGTGGAGCTATGGACCCTGCAAGATGGCAAGATCACCCGAATCCACGTGGCTATGAGAAGCCTCCAGAACGCCGAACATCAGGACGCCCTTCGAGAGCGCGTTCGCGAAAGTACGAGGCTTCACGTCACTAAGGGTACAATCGTTGGGCTCGCGTACGGTTATGATATGGACCGTAGTGAGAGCGGCCCCGACGGCATGCCTGTCCGCGGCCGTCGGAAAATCAACAAGAGCGAGGCCAAAGTCGTTCGGCGCATCTTCATTGAGTACGCTAAGGGTGTCTCGCCGCGGGCAATTGCTGCAGGACTGAACGCAGACGGAATTCCAACTCCGAGGGGGAAAGACAAGCTCTGGGTAGCATCCACGATCAATGGCGACAAGAGACGAAACAGCGGGATCCTAAATAACGAAATGTATATCGGACGGTTCAGTTACGGCATGACGCAAAAGTCATTGGATCCGGACACTGAGAAGACCATCACGACCATCAAACGCAAGGAGCAGCGCGTAACGTGCGAACACCCTGAACTCCGTATCATCGACCAAGACCTATGGAAGGCCGTTAAGGCACGTCAAGCTTCGACAGCTTACAAGACGCAGAAGAAGGGTGGGCAAGTCCGGCCAGAAGAAGCCCGACGGCCAAAATATCTCCTTTCGGGGATCGTTCGTTGTGGCGCCTGCGGCGGCAGGTATGTAGTCGGGGCTCACACGACGATGCGATGCGGACGCATGTACGAATCGGGCGGGAGTGCGTGCGACAACGTGATCCGCATCAACCGCGAGGATCTCGAGGCCACCGTCCTGAGTGGACTCCAAACGCATCTCATGCAACCGCCCCTTGTCAGGGCATTCGTAAGGGACTTCCGGAAGGAACTGAGCCGGGCGTTCAGAGATGCCAACGCCGACAAACTCCACATTAAAGCGGAGTTGTCGAAGGTCCAACGCGAGATAAGGAACCTAGTTGCTGCGATTAAAGAAGGCATTCGGACAGCCACTGTCTCGTCGGAGCTGCGTATGTTGGAGGCGCGCCAAGAGCAGCTCGTTGAGCTGACCCAGAAGTCGTCAGCGCGCTCTGTCGCGGTCCCCGCCAATCTGGCGACGATTTACCATTCGAAGGTTGAAAATCTTCGCCAAGAGCTAAATAGGGGCAGTGTCCGAAACGAGGCGGCAGACGCTCTGCGCGCTATAATCAATGTAGTTCGGCTTACGCCGAAGAACGGGTGCCTGGACGTCAGCGTCGAACTGCACATCCCCACGGTCGTAGGGCTTGTCGCCAACGAGAATCGGAAGCGGCCAGACTTGTCGGTAATAACGGTGGAGCGGGTGAAGGGAATCGAACCCTCGTCGTAAGCTTGGGAAGCTTCTGCTCTACCATTGAGCTACACCCGCATCCCGGCATGACTTTAGGCGAAGCGTGGGGCGGTCTTCAAGCGCCGGCGCGGTCGATGGCGTCGAGCCGGCCGAGGAGCGTGCGGTCGAAGGTCTCGGCCGCCTCATACATCACCCAATGGCCGGCGCCGGGAATGATCTCGAAGAAGGCGTCGGGCTGCGCCCGGCGCAGCAGGTCGCGCCGATCCTCGACCCAGGGATAGGCGGTGATGTCGCGCTCGCCCCAGATGCCGCCGAGCGGGGCGACGATGCGCGGCAGCACCGGGCCGAGCAGGTTCTGCGGCGCGAAGACGCGGCTTTTGACGCGCGCCCGCGCCACATTCTCGACCTGGAGCCGGACGGCGAGGTCGTCGATGCGGCTCGTATCGGCGAACATCAGGATGCCGAGATTGACGCGTTGCAGTGCCGCCACCTCGGCCGCGCTCATGCCGCGCCGCGGCGGCTGCATCTTGGTCATCGGCGCGCGGCGCAGCCCCATGCTGGCGGAGCCCACGAAGGTCATCGAGCGGAGCTGCGCGCCGCGCGCCGCCGCGACAAACCCGCCGAGCATGGAGCCGAACGAGAAGCCGACGAGATGAAAGCGCTCGCCGCCCGGCAGCACCGTGTCGATGCCGCGGCCGATGATCTCGGCAAGACCGTCGGGCGTCACCGGCGGCGGCGGCGAAGCGGAATCGCCCAGCCCCGGCAGATCGGCAGCGATGACGCGATAGCGCCGGGCGAGCGCATCGATGTTGCGCAGCCAGTGGGTCCAGGAGCCGTAACCGCCATGCAGCAGCACCAGCGGCGTGCCCGCGCCCCAGCAGTGCCAGACCATGCTGCCTTCGCCGCACGGCGACCGCAGCATCACGGCCGCTTTCTCCAGGCGCTCCAGCAGTGCCGGGGATGGGCTCATCTCTCGCGACGACATGGGCTTCGCCGGCTCCTTGCGCTGATTTCGGGCGGCAGCAGACTTACCGGGGAGCGCGGCGAAAGCCAAGCCCGGCCGCCGCCGCGCCGCGGCTTGACGCGCCTCAAGGGCGGTACAAAATGGGGACTCTGGGGATGTGCGGGGTCCGATCATGTATGCTGAAACGACCCGATTCATCAAGGTTACGGTTAAGCCCTTTTATCTCGAAGACCAGTCTTCCCCCGGCGAAAACCATTATGTCTGGGCCTATCACGTGCGCATCGAGAATCAAGGTCAGGAAACCGTGCAGCTGCGCCGGCGCCATTGGCGGATTACCGACGGCCTCGGCCGCGTGCAGGAAGTGCGCGGCCCCGGCGTGGTCGGCGAGCAGCCCGTACTTCAGCCCGGCGAGAGCTACGAATACACTAGCGGCACGCCGCTCAGCACGCCGTCCGGCATCATGGTCGGCAGCTACGAGATGGAAACGGATCGCGGCGAGAGCTTCGCCGTGGCGATCCCCGCCTTCTCCCTCGACAGCCCGCATCAGTCGATCCGGCTGAACTGACCGCCCGCCTCGCAGAGCCTTTGGAGCATCCCGACATGGCGTCGAAACCCGAATTGCGGTCCGTTTCCCCGAAATCCGCCGCCGCGCGCAACGGCGCGGCGCGGCGGCCGTCGCGCGCAGACGCGGAAGCGGCGGTGAAAACGCTGATCGAATGGGCGGGCGATGATCCCGCGCGCGAAGGCCTCAAAGGCACGCCGGCGCGGGTGACGCGCGCCTTCGAAGAGTATTTTTCCGGCTACGACACCGATCCGGTCGAGCTGCTGCAACGCACCTTCGAAGAGACCGACGGCTATGACGAGATGGTGGTGCTGCGCGACATCCGCTTCGAGAGCCATTGCGAGCATCACCTGGCGCCGATCATCGGCAAGGCGCATGTCGCCTATCTGCCGCAGAAGCGCGTGGTCGGCATCTCCAAGCTTGCGCGGCTCGTCGAGGTCTATGCCAAGCGTCTCCAGATCCAGGAGAAGATGACGGCACAGATCGCCAACACGCTCGACGAGGTGCTGCAGCCCAAAGGCGTCGCCGTCGTCATCGAAGCGGCGCATCAATGCATGACGACGCGCGGCGTGCACAAGCCCGGCGTTGCCATGGTGACCTCGCGCATGCTCGGCGCGTTCCGCACCGACGCCTCCACCCGCCGCGAATTCCTCGCCATCATCGGCCAGCCGGCCGGCGGGCCGTTGGTTAACGTCTAGTTCTCAGTCGTCAGTTTTCAGTTATCAGTAGGCTGTGGCCAGACTGAAAACTGACAACTGACGATTGACGACTTCCTACTGGAAATACCCGCCGAAATGGGCGCTGATCTCGGCGCTCATCTGGTGGTCGAAATCGGTCATCAGCTGCTTGGTCATGTCGTACCACGTCTTGTCGCGGTCATTGGGCGTGATGCCTTCGAGCACGCTTTGCGAGCGCGTCACCTTGACCTCGACGGTGCGCACCGGCACGCCGTGCTCATCGACGATGTCGAGATGCGCCGCGATGCTGGCGTCGTAGCGCTCGGCCGGCTCGGTGGTGAAAGCAGCGGTGATGCCCTCGCTCTTCTTCTTGAGCTCGACCTCGACGACCGATGCATCGGTGATGACGAAACGGGCATGGGCATTGCTGCCGCCGGCAGCGACCAGCCGGTCATGCGCCCAGTTCTCCAGCGCCCGTTCTGGCGGAACGGGGAAGAGATGCTCGACATGCGGCGGCTGGTAGCTCGGCCGGAAATTGCTCTGCACCTCGACATTCGAGACGGCGAGCCGGATCGGCGGCTCGCCGGTGAAGTGGATGTCGGGGAAGGTCGGCGCCGGCGGCGGCGATGTACAGGCGGCGAGCGCGCCAGCGAGCGCGACAGCGATGACGAAAAGGTGCAAGGAACGAAGCTGCATGAAAATCCCCGACGGTCCCGACGAAGCGAGAGGCGGAGACTGGCATGAGCGGTTTCAGCTGTCCACCAGCGCGTTGATCGCCTCCTCGTCGAAGCCGTAGGCGGTGCTGCAGAACTGGCAGGTAACGGTGATCCGCCCGTCCTGCTTCATCGCCACGCGCTCCTCGGCAGGCAGCAGGCGCAGCACCGCCTCGACGCGCTCGCGCGAGCAGCGGCAGCGCGCGGCGAGATCGTGGCGGCGATGGGCGCGAACGCCATCCTCGTGGAACAGGCGGAAGAGCAGCGCCTCGGGCGCAAGCCCGGGATCGACCAGTTCGGCCGAGGTGCTGGAGCTCATCAGGATGACGGCGCGGCGCCAGCCCTCCTCCGCCGCCTCGCGCCGCGGCGCCTCGCCTTCGGGCGGCAAGCGCTGCACCATGAGGCTGCCGCCGCGCCAGCGCCGCACGCCCGCGGCGTCGGGGAGGCGCGCCACCGCTACTTTAAGCCCGGCCTCGACCTGCTCCGACTGACGGAAATAGTGATGCGCGCAGGCGGCGAGGCTTGCCCCTTGCAGCTCGACGATGCCCTGGTAGCGGTCGGTATGCTCACCCTGATCGACGGTGAAGGCGAGATAGCCCGCGCCGAGGAGGCGCGGGACCGAGCCCCAGACCTCGCCATGCGCCATCGCCTTGGCGAGCTTTCCCTCGTCATATTGCGCATAGCCGCGCACCGCGCCATCGCTGGCGATGTCGGCGACGAGCAGATGCACCGGCCCGTCGCCCTTGGTCTGCAGGGTGAAGATGCCGTCATATTTGAGCGCGCCGGCGAGTGCCGCGGCGAGCGCAATCGCTTCGCCGAGGATGGCGGCGACCGGCTCGGGATAGGCATGGCGGGTCAGGATCTCGTCGAGCAGCGGCCCAAGCCGCACCAGCCGGCCGCGCAGCCCGAACGGATCGATCTGGAAAGGCTGGACGAGATCGTCGGCGATCACACTCGGCATCGGCAACACCTCGCCGCGCGACGGCGCGGCCATTTTGGGGGTGGCGCCGGAAGAGCGGCTCGGCCGCCGCTCAGGCAAGGCACCAGGACAGGATGCCCTTCTGCGCGTGCAGCCGGTTCTCGGCCTCGTCCCACACCACCGATTGCGGGCCGTCGATGACGCCGGCGGCGACTTCCTCGCCGCGCTTGGCCGGCAGGCAGTGCATGAAGACGGCGCCGGGCTTCGCCTTTGCCATCAGCCGCTCATCGACGCGGTAGGGAGCCAGCATGTTGTGGCGATTGACGTTGGCTTCAACCCCCATCGACACCCAGGTGTCGGTGACGACGCAATCGGCGCCGGCGACCGCGTCGTAGGGATCGGTGGTGAGGCGGACGCGTCCGCCCTGGGCGCGCGCCCAATCGAGCACGCGGCGCGGCGGCGCAAGCTCGGCAGGACAGGCGAGGCGGAGCTCGAAATCGAAGCGCGCCGCCGCCTGCATCCAGCTGACCGCGACATTGTTGCCATCGCCGCTCCAGGCGACGACGGCGCGATCGAGCGGCCCTTTATGCTCCTGGAGCGTCATGACATCGGCCATGAGTTGGCAGGGATGGCTCGCATCGGTGAGGCCGTTGATCACCGGCACGGTGGCATGTTGCGCCAGCTCCTCGAGCTTTGCGGCCTGGGTGGTGCGGATCATGATCGCGTCCACGTAGCGCGACAGCACGCGCGCCGTGTCGGCGGCGGTCTCGCCGCGCGACAGCTGACTGTCGCTGGCCGAGAGCACGATGCAATCGCCGCCGAGCTGCTTCATCGCCACCTCGAAGGAGAGGCGCGTGCGCGTCGAGGGCTTCTCGAAGATCATCGCCAGCATCTTGCCGGTCAGCGGCCGCGAGCGATCGAGGCCGCGCTTGAAGGCGAAGCCGCGATCGAGGATGCGGCGCAGCTCCGCGGCGTCGACCCGGTCGAGATCGAGGAAATGCCGCGGATTCGCCATGACCGGTGCGGCTCTTACAGCGGCCATTGCCGTGCCACTCCCTCGATGATGCCCATCGCCTCGTCGATGTGGCGTTCCTCGATGATGAGCGGTGGCAGCAACCGCACCACATTGTCGCCGGCGCCAACCGAGAGCAGCCCGGCGCCGCGCAGCCGGTCGACCATCTCGGTGTTGGGCACGACGCATTTGACGCCGGTGAGCAGGCCGCGGCCGCGCCGCTCGGCAAAGATTTTGGGAGATTGGGCGACGAGGGCGTCGAGCCGCTCGCGCAGCACGCCGGCGACCCGCTCGACCTGGGCGAAGAAGCCCGGCGCCAGCATGACATCGAGCACGGCATTCGCCACCGCCATGGCAAGCGGGTTGCCGCCGAAGGTCGAGCCATGCGTGCCGGCAGTCATGCCGACCGCAGCGCGCTCGGTGGCAAGGAAAGCGCCGACCGGGAAGCCGCCGCCCAGCGCCTTGGCGGTGGCCAGCACGTCGGGCGGCACGCCTTCCCATTCATGAGCAAAGAGCCGGCCGGTCCGGCCCATGCCGCATTGCACCTCGTCATAAACGAGGAGCAGGCCGAACTCGTCGCAGATCTCGCGCAAGCCTTGCAGATAGCCCCGCGGCGCCGTGGCGAGGCCGCCTTCGCCCTGCACCGGCTCGACCAGGATGGCGGCGGTCTCCTTGGTGACCTTGGCGCGCATCTCGTTGAGATTGCCGAAGGCGACATGGTCGAAGCCCGGTGCCGGCGGTCCGAAGCCCTTGAGATACTTCTCGTTGCCGGCAGCGGCGAGCGTCGCCAAGGTGCGGCCGTGAAAAGAGCCGGTGCAAGCGAGGATGCGGTATTTCTCGCCTTTGCCGGTCTCGGCCTGGTATTTGCGCGCCACCTTGATCGCGCCTTCCACCGCTTCGGCGCCGGAATTGCAGAAGAAGACGGTGTCGGCGAAGGAATGGTCGATGAGACGCTGCG
>JASHUO010000849.1 GCA_030039975.1 Alphaproteobacteria bacterium | reverse complement strand
GGATCGCCGACGAGTACCATCACGATAGGAATGTCCCTCGTCGCCTGCTTTGCAGCGCGCGCGGCAGGCGTGAACCAGGCCACGATCAGATCGACTTTGAGCCGCACCAGCTCAGAAGCCAGCTCCGGAAGGCGGCTCACCTGGCCCAGGTCCGATCGAAATGCGAACCGAACGCTTTGTCCGTCAACGTAGCCCAGGTCCCGCAGGTCTTGCCGAAACAGCTGCCAAGACCGGTCCGAGGCGGCAGACCCAACGACTAGAACGCCGATGGTCGGCATTTTCGGCTGCTGGGCGATCCCGCCCAACGGGCAGAACGCGACCGCGCCGCCGAGAGCACCGATAAATTTGCGCCGCCTCATGGGCTCTCCCAAGAGCGGGAGGATCATACAGTAGAACATTATTCACTGCGAAATGTGCCCTTGAATAGCGGCTTCAGCTATTATGGTCTCCTGGGTCGCAGCAACATAGTTGGGAGAGCCCCCAACCATGGGGAGGGGGGAGTGGACAGAAGCTCGATAGCCCTTGCGCCTGATGCCTTGGCCTCTGTCGGGCCAAAGGTGGGTTGATGGGGGACGCTGGCCTCGGACGAGCACCCCCCGGCGGCCCGGCCAGGGTGCGCGGCCGGCTCTTCCGCAAGTATGTTGCCCTTTTCGTCGCCGTAGTCAGCGTCGCACTCATCGCCAACGGCCTGTTCGAAATATGGTTTTCCTACCGTGAGCACCAAGAGGCCCTGGTCCGGATCCAGCGTGAGCAGGCGGAATCCGCGGCGGCGAAGATCGCTCAGTTTGTCAGCGAGATCAGGAATCAGTTGGGCTGGACGACCCAGCTGCCATGGTCGAGCGCGACGATGGAACAGCGGCGCGTCGATGCCCTCCGCCTGCTGCGGCAAGTGCCAGCGATCACTGAGCTTGAGCAGCTTGATCCGACCGGGCACGAGCAGCTTCGGGTTTCCCGCCTCGCCATGGACGTGGTCGGCAGCGGCATCGACATGTCGCATGAGCCCAAGTTCACCGAGGCAATGGCGCACAAGGTCTACTACGGTCCAGTCTATTTCCGGCGGCAGTCCGAACCGTACATGACGCTTGCGCTCGCGGGGACCATCCGAGAGGACGGGGTGAGCGTCGCCGAGGTCAATCTCAAATTCATCTGGGATGTCGTTTCCCAGATCAAGGTCGGCGAGCACGGCCACGCCTACGTCGTCGACGCCGATGGCCGGTTGATCGCCCATCCTGACATCAGCCTTGTGTTGCGCAACACTGATCTTTCGGGTCTCGCGCAGGTGAAGGAAGCGCGCGCGGAACGCGCTGGGGCCGCCGCCGATCCTGCGCAGGTTTTTCAGAACCTTGAAGGACACCGGGTGCTATCCGCACACGCCGCAATCGCGCCCTTGGCCTGGACGGTATTCGTCGAGCTCCCGCTGGCCGAGGCCTATGCTCCGCTCTACGCCTCGATGCAACGGTCAGGCGCGCTGCTGTTGGGCGGGCTCCTGCTCGCTTTCCTCGCGGGTCTGCTCCTCGCTCGCCGGATGGTGGTTCCGATCGAGGCGCTGCGCACGGGTGCGGCGCGGATTGGCGGGGGCGACCTCGGCCAGCGCATCGCGATCAAGACCGGCGACGAGCTCGAAGCGCTCGCAGATCAGTTCAACGACATGGCCGGAAAGCTCAGCGAATCCTATGCCGACCTTGAGAAGAAGGTCGAGCTGCGCACGCACGAGCTCAGCGAGGCCTTGGAGCAGCAGACAGCGACCGCCGAAGTGCTGCGCGTCATCTCTAGCTCGCCGGGAGATCTCCAGCCCGTGTTCGACGCGATCCTCGCCAATGCGACGCGGATCTGTGACGCGCGATTCGGCATTCTTCGTCGCTACGATCGGGAGGTCTTCGAAATCGTCGCCATGCGGGGCGTGCCGCCCGCCTTCGCTGAGTACCTGCGGCGTGCCCCGAAAGAGGTCCCGCTCCAGCTTTCCGTGGGAAGAACCTTGTCGACAAAGCAACCGATCCAGGTGGCCGACGTCACGTTGAACCAACCCTATCTCGATCGCGACCCGGCGGCGGTCCCTGCGGTGGAACTCGGCGGCGTGCGGACGATGCTCACCGTGCCGATGCTCAAAGACGACGAGCCTGTTGGTACCATCAGCATCTACCGCCGGGAAGTGCGCCCCTTCACGGAAAAACAGATCGAGCTCGTAACTAGCTTCGCGAACCAGGCCGTCATCGCCATCGAGAACGTCCGCCTGCTCAACGAGCTGCGCGACCGGACGACCCAACTCGCGCGCTCCGTTGAGGAGCTCAACGCACTCGGCGAGGTGAGCCAGGCGGTCAACTCGACGCTCGACATCGAGACCGTGCTCGAAACGGTCGTCGCCAAGGCGGTGCAGCTTTCAGGCACCGCCGCCGGAGCAATCTACGTCTTCGACGAGGCCGATGGCGCGTTCGATCTTCGCGCCACCTACGGCATGGATCAGGCGCTAATCGCCGGCATACGGGGTCAAAGCGGCAGACTCGGCGACACCTTGATCGGTCGAGCAGCGCAGGGCCGCGCGCCCATTCAGGTGCCGGATCTCAGCGAGGAGCCACCCTCCACGGCCCGCGACTTGCTACTGAGGGTGGGCTTCCGTGCTGTTCTGGCCGTGCCGCTGCTCGGCCCCGACGCCATCGTGGGCATGCTTGTCGTCCGTAGGCGCGAGACGGGCAGCTTCGCCGGCTCCATCATCGAGGTGTTGAAAACCTTCGCCGCGCAGTCGGTTCTGGCGAT
>JASHUO010000081.1 GCA_030039975.1 Alphaproteobacteria bacterium | reverse complement strand
TTTTTTCCCTAACCGGTTTTCAAAGGAGTTGTCATGCGTCTAGCAGGAGCAGGTTCGATCGTGGCAGCAGTGGCGCTGCTTGCTTTGCTCACACCCGTATCCCATGCGCAGACGGCAGGGTCGAGCGCGCTGCTCCAGAAATGGGATGGCGACCACGATGGGACGCTTAGCCTTGATGAAGCGAAAAGTGCGGCATCGGCCGAGTTCGACAAGCTCGATACCGATCATGACGGAACGCTCGATGAGAAGGAGCTCGGTGGTCGATTGAGCCATAGCGAATTCCAATCGGCCGACCCAGACCATGACGGTACCCTTTCGAAGGAAGAATACCTGTCTATTGTCGCGCGGCGATTCCGGGCGGCGGATCCCGACAAAGATGGCACGCTCGACGGGAAAGAACTCGACAGCAAGGTGGGTCCGTCGCGATTGCTGGAGTAGCCCACCGTCCGGTCGGCAGGGAAGCCCCGCGTCGTGCGGGGCTTTTTTTGACCGCTCGTCCAGCCGACGTTGGCTGAATAGAGCAAACCCTCGATTGTCTGAGTCTCGCGCCTCGACCACCTCAAGCTTGAGGCTACGCGAGAGGCAGGTTCACCCTTCGCTGGTCGCCGGGTCTGGGCGGAAACGGCGCGCCCTCCGCCTCCGAGAATGGCCAGGAGCGCGAATTCTGGGATCTCCGGGAAATACTTCCGACATAAGTCGGGAAAAATTTCCGTAAAAAATGAGAAACCATGCCATGGTCCCGGGCGGCGGCGTCGATACAATAAATTGAAGAAAAAGAAAGAGGGGAGGGGGAACTATGCGCGACCGGAGCATCTTGGATGCCGCGTTTGCCTTCTGCTGTGTGGTGCTGTCGGGCGGTGCAGCGCTGGCGCAATCGCAGTCGGGAGGTGCGGCGCTGTCGCAAGCGCAGCCGGCGAGTCCGCCGCCGGCGCAACCACAGCCGGCGGGTCCGCCGGCGCCGCAACCGCAGCCGGAGAGCCCGACGCCGCCGGCGCAATCGCAGCCGGCGAGCCCGGCGCCGGACCAACCTGCCTACAGCAACCTGCCCCAAGTTACCGTGATCGGCACGACGCCGCTGCCGGGCACCGGGATCGACATCGACAAAGTGCCGGCAAACGTTCAGACGTTCAACCCGTCCGACCTGACGCGCGAAGGAACGCCGAGCCTGATCAACACTTTCACCAACCAAGCCGCCAGCGTGAATACCAACGGCGTCATGGACGAGCCTTACCAGCCGGACATTCTCTATCGTGGCTTCGAAGCCTCGCCGGTGGTCGGCACGCCGCAAGGGCTGGCGGTCTATCAGAATGGCGTTCGCGTCAACGAGGCCTTCGGCGATGCCGTCAATTGGGACCTGATTCCCCCGATCGCCATCGATCGCGTCGATCTGCTCAGCTCCAACCCGGTCTATGGGCTCAACGCGCTGGGCGGGTCCGTCCTCGTCACCATGAAAAACGGCTTCACCTATCACGGCTTCGAGAACGAGCTCGCCGGCGGCTCATTCGACCAGTTCAGCAACTCCTTGCAGTATGGCCAGCAGGTCGGTGGCATCGGCGCTTATATCGGCGGGCAGTATGCTCAGCAAGGGGGCTGGCGACAGTTCTCCGGCGATCGGGTGCAGCAGCTCTATAGCGATGTCGGCGCGCGCGGGCATGGCGTCAGCGTCGACATCAGCTTCACCGGCGCCAATAACTTTCTGGAGGGCCAGGGCCCCAGCCCCGTGCAGGAACTGGCGGTCGGCCGCTCGCTGGCGTTCACCAGCCCGCAAAATAACATCAACGACCTCGAATTTGTGACGCTCAGCGCCTCATACCAGGCGACCAACACCCTCTCGTTCCAAAGCAACCTCTATCGCCGCGAGTTCCACCAGACGGTTTCCAACGGCAACACCACCGACTTCACAGCCTGTACAACCGGCAATGGACTGCTGTGCCAGCCTGACGGCCTGACGCCGCTGGTCTCGACGACCGGCGGGTCAATCCCCGATCTCTCGAACGGCGGCACCATCCCGATCGGCGAGAACGACTTCGAGACCATTCATGCGATCACCTATGGCGGTTCGGCGCAGACGACCTATACCGGTGGGCTGTTCGGCCGCGAGAACAACTTCGTGATCGGCGGCAGCATCGACAGTTCGACGATCGATTTTCAAACGGCGAACGAAGTCGGTCAGGTCAATCCTTCGCTCCAGGTGGAAGCCTCCGGCTTCTACGTCTCCACGCCGGAGAGCGACAGCTCGCTCGGCTTCATCCCGGTCCCGGTCGGTTTGCGCACCATCAGCACCTATTACGGCGCGTACGTCACCGACACCTTCAACGTGACGCCGGCGTTCGCGGTCACCGCCAGCGGCCGCTACAACTTTGCGACGCTCGATCTCAATGACTACGAAGGCCCGAATCTCACCGGCTATCACACCTATGCCCGGTTCAACCCGGCGATCGGAGGTACTTACAAGATCCTCACCGGCCTCACCGCCTATTTCGGTTATTCCGAAGGCAACCGCACGCCGTCGCCGAGCGAGCTCGAATGCGCCAACCCGGCGCTCCCCTGCCTCCTCCCCTCGTCGCTTTCCGCCGATCCGAACCTGAAGCAGGTCGTGTCGCATACCTACGAAGCGGGGCTGCGCGGCAAATTCACCGTGCCCGATGTGGTCCCTGGCAGGTTCGGCTGGAATTTCGGGCTGTTCCGCACCGATCTCAATAATGACA
>JASHUO010000848.1 GCA_030039975.1 Alphaproteobacteria bacterium | reverse complement strand
GATCAGCGCCGATCTCAACCAGATGCGCCCCTCGATTCTGCCCAATCTGCTGCTCGCGGCGCAGCGCAACGCCGATCGCGGCTTCCGCGACGGCGCGCTCTTCGAGCTCGGTCCGCACTATCGCGACGACACGCCCGACGGGCAGGATCTCGTCGCCGCCGGCATCCGCATCGGCCACACCGGCGCCAAGCGCTGGGACGATCCGGGGCGCCCGGTCGATGCGTTCCTCGCCAAGGCCGACGCGCTGGCGGCGCTCGCGGCGGCGGGTGCTGCTACCGACAGCCTGCAGGTCAGCACCGAGGTACCGGAATGGTATCACCCCGGCCGCGCCGGCACGGTGCGCCTCGGGCCGAAAGTTCTCGGTTATTTCGGCGAGATCCATCCCGGCGTGCTGCGCGAGATGGATGTCGACGGGCCGGCGGCGGGCTTCGAGGTCTTCGTCGATCAGGTGCCGCTGCCGAAGAGCCGGCGCGGGCGGGCGCCGCTGAAGCTCTCGCCCTTCCAGCCGGTAGAGCGCGACTTCGCCTTCACCGTCGATGCCGCCCTTCCTGCCGAGACCCTGCTGCGCGCGGCGCGCGGCGTCGACAAGAGGCTCGTCGCCGAAGTGCGGCTCTTCGACGTCTATGAAGGCGCCGGCTTGGGCGAAGGCAAGAAATCGCTTGCCATCACCGTGGTGCTGCAGCCGGAAGAGGCGACGCTGACCGAAGCGGCGCTCGAAGCCTTCTCGCAGAAGCTCGTCGCCGCCGTCGAGAAGGCGACCGGCGGCACCTTGCGGGGGTAGGCTTGCCGAATGCCGAGTGGATCAGCCCTTGTTCTTCGCCTTCCCCGCGCAAGCGGGGAACCAGGGCAAGCGACGGTGCGGTTGCTCCTGGGCCCCCGCTTTCGCGGGGGCAGCGGCTTTTTTACTTGTTCCCTACTCCATGTCCTCCGTGCCTCCCTGGTGCAACCGTCCTGCGGCTAATGGAAGACCACCACCGAGACACAGAGACACTGAGAAGATAAGTTTCTCTGTGTCTCATTGCCTCTCTGTGGTTCACCTTGGAGCGCCATGGTCGGTTTTGCCAAGATCCAAAAGGCGGCGGAAAAACGCCTCGGTGCCGCGGCGCTGGCGGCGCGTCTTCCCGCGGTGAAAGCGCCGACGCAGCTGAAGAAGGTGGGCGATGACCGCTACCTCTCGCTGATGTCGCTGCGCGTCTTCCGTGCCGGGCTCAAGCACGAGATGGTCGATGCCAAATGGCCCGATTTCGAGACGGCGTTCAAGGGATTCGACCCGAGGCGGGTGCGCGCGATGAGCGATGAGGATGTGGAGAAGCTGATGGCGGACAAGCGCCTCATCCGTCATCTCGGCAAGCTCAAATCGGTGCAGGCGAACGCTGCGGCGATGTGCGAAGTCGCCGCCGAGCACGGCAGCTTCGGCGCCTGGCTCGCCGACTGGCCGGGCAGCGACATCGTCGGGCTCTGGGATGCGCTGGGCAAGCGCTTCAGCCAGCTCGGCGGCAATTCCGGCCCCTATTTCCTGCGCATGGCGGGTAAGGACACCTTCGTGCCGACGCCGTCCGTGGTGAAGGCGCTGATCCACTGGGGCGCCCTCGATGGCGAGCCCAAGGGCAAGGCCGGCCGGGCGCAGCTGCAGGCGCTCTTCAACGGCTGGGCGGCCGAGACCCAGATGCCGCTCGCGCATCTCTCCGTGACGCTCGCCGCCTCGGTCGATTGACCCGCTTGCCGTTGCGCTCCCTGCCGCTCGCCCCTATCTTTCCCGCGACCTCCAGCAGCGCCGCATGACCGATCTCTCGCATATCCGCAACTTTGCGATCATCGCCCATATCGATCACGGCAAGTCGACCTTGGCCGACCGCCTGATCCAGCTCTGCGGCGGGCTCGAGGAGCGCGAGATGCGCGAGCAGGTGCTCGACAGCATGGAGCTTGAGCGCGAGCGCGGCATCACCATCAAGGCGCAGACCGTGCGCCTTACCTACAAGGCGCGCAACGGCGAAACCTATGAGCTCAATCTCATGGACACGCCGGGCCATGTCGATTTCGCCTATGAGGTGAGCCGTTCGCTCGCCGCCTGCGAAGGCTCGCTGCTCGTCGTCGATGCGAGCCAGGGCGTCGAGGCGCAGACGCTGGCCAACGTCTATCAGGCGATCGAGGCCAATCACGAGATCGTGCCGGTGCTCAACAAGATCGACCTGCCGGCGGCCGAGCCCGACCGCGTCAAGCAGCAGATCGAGGATGTCATCGGCCTCGACGCGTCGCACGCCATCGAGATCTCGGCCAAGACCGGCCTCAATGTCGATGCGGTGCTGGAAGCGCTGGTCGAGCGCCTGCCGCCGCCGCAGGGCGATCCCGCAGCGCCGCTCAAGGCCCTGCTCGTCGACAGCTGGTATGACAGCTATCTCGGCGTCGTCATCCTGGTGCGGGTCAAGGACGGCGTGCTGAAGCCCGGCTTGAAGCTGCGCTTCATGGCGACGGGCGCGAGCCACGTCATCGAGCGCGTCGGCGTCTTCACGCCCAAAGGCGTGCCGGCGCCGGAGCTCGGCCCCGGCGAGATCGGCTTCATCACCGCCGGCATCAAGACCGTGGCGGATTGCAAGATCGGCGATACCATCACCGAGGATCGCCGCCCCGCAGCGGAGGCGCTGCCGGGCTTCAAGCCGCTGCAGCCGGTGGTGTTCTGCGGCCTCTTCCCGACGGATTCGGCCAATTACGACCATCTCCGCGACAGCCTCGCCAAGCTGCGCCTCAACGATGCCAGCTTCGAATACGAGCCGGAGACCTCGGCGGCGCTCGGCTTTGGCTTCCGCTGCGGCTTTCTCGGCCTGCTCCATCTCGAGATCATCCAGGAGCGGCTGGAGCGCGAGTTCAACCTCGACCTCATCACCACCGCGCCCTCGGTCGTCTACCACGTCCATCTCACCAATGGCGACATGCTGTCGCTGCACAATCCGGTCGACATGCCGGACCCGGTGCGGATCGA
>JASHUO010000847.1 GCA_030039975.1 Alphaproteobacteria bacterium | reverse complement strand
GGGAAGAAGACGTCGGGATGGAAAGCGGCAAGCTCGACGAGGAGCTCGGACGCATGAGTGCGATCGTCGATCACGCCGCGCCGCATTGCATGATCCTGTTCAACGAACCTTTTGCCGCGACGAACGAGCGTGAGGGCTCCGAGATCGCGCGGCAGATCATCTCCGCGCTGCTGGACGCCGGTGGACGAGCGTTGTGCGTCACGCATATGTACGAGCTCGCCTATGGGTTTTATCAAGGCCGCAAGGGAAACGCCCTGTTTCTGCGCGCCGGGCGTCGCGGCGACGGCTCGCGGACTTTCAGGATGATCGAGGGAGAGCCGCTATCGACCAGCTATGGCGCGGATCTCTATGACACGATCTTCGGCGCTGCGGATATGCAGCCGGGAACCGAGGGGCAGCCGCGCGCCGGCAGACGGCCAGAGCACGACGGGAGCGTGGAAGGATCTGCGCGGACGGTGACGGACGCGTGTCACCTGCGGGAGGGGCACGGCACGCGCTATTGACAAGATCGCGGGCGATTATCATCCTCGTTTCAATCAGGCGATGGGGTTCGCCTTATAACCGCCCTTGGGGCTGATAACTCCTCCTAGGCGTCTTCGGACGGCAGGAGGAGTTTGCATGAGAGGCCTCGAGCGACCCCCCAAGCAAAGCCGCGCGCTCCCGGTCCGCCCCGGGCGGGCAAGGCATGTCGCCCGATGAGCACGCGCGACATCCTGCTGCAGATCGGACAAGTGATGACGGCGCTGCTGCTGGCGCCGCTCATCCAAGGCATCATCCTGCAATTCGAGGAACGGGTGCAGCGCGGACAAGGGCCGGGGATCTTCCAGCCCTATCGCGATCTGTGGAAGCTCTTCCACAAGGAACTCGTCGTGCCAGAGACCGCCACTTGGCTCTTCTGGGCGACGCCCATCGTGGCCTTCACCTGCATGCTCACCGTCCCGATCTTGATTCCGGTGCTCACCAACTACCCGCTGCCACTCTCGGACATGGGCGACATTCTCGGCGGCGGACTTATTCTCACGTTGGGCTCCTTCATGATCATTCTCGCCGGGCTTGATTCGGGGAGCGCCTATGGTGGCATCGGTTCGAGCCGCGCAGTGATGGTGGCGATCCTCGCCGAGCCGACGCTGATCCTGGTCTTCGTCGGCATCACGCTCCTGGCGAAATCCATGCTGCCCTTCGTCGTCAACCATCTGCTGGTGGCGGATTGGCCGGTCTACTGGAGCCCGGCGCATCTCTTCCTCGTCGCCGCGTTTTTCATCCTCCTCCTCGTCGAGACCGACCGCATGCCGATCCATTCGAGCACGCATATCGAGGTCTACATGATCGAGGAGGGACGCATTCTCGAATATTCCGGGCCGTTGCTCGCGCTCCTCAAATGGGCGTCGGCGATGAAGCAATTCATCCTCTACACCATCTTCTGCAACGTGCTGGTCCTGCCCTGGGGTCTCTCGATCGCGGGCACGGCGCTCGGCGCGCTTGGTGCGGCGGCCGGTCTCATCGTCAAGTTCACGCTCGTCGCCGGCTGCGTCGTCGTTGTCGAGACGTGCCAGTCGCGCCTGCGCTTTTACCGCTACCAGGAGCCGCTCGCCGCCTCCTTCCTGCTCGCCGTGCTGTCGATTATCGGCACGCAGCTCACCTGAGGGCCGCCATGCTGATCCAGCATCTCGATCCGCTCGCCTCCTCGCTGTTGAGCCTGCTGGCGATCGCGAGCTTACTCCTGTCCTTCGTCATGCTGGGGTCGCGCTGGCTCAAGAACTACCTCTACGCCTTCGCCGCCGAATCCTGGGCGATTGCGGCGCTGTCGGCGGCCGTCGGATTTTACGGCGGCTATCCCGAGCTTTATTTCGTCGCTGTGCTGACGCTTCTGGTGCGCGGCGTCATTCTGCCTCACCTGATCTGGCGGATCATCCGCCGCCTCGACGTTGACCGCGAGATCCACGAGATCCTCCAGCCGAGCTCGGGCATCGTCATCGGCGGCTTGTTCGTCATGTTCGCGCTCGCCGTCTCGTACCGCATCGCCGCGACGCTCCACCTGGAGCTCACGATCGCGGTGTTGGCGCTCACGGTCATGCTGTCGATGAAGCTCATCGGCTTCCTGATGCTGGCCGTGCGCCACGAGGCGATCAGCCAGATCCTCGGGCTCCTCGTGCTCGAGAACGGCATCTTTCTCGGGACGCAGGTGCTGGTGCCCGGGATGCCGCTCCTCATCGAGCTCGTCATCCTGTTCGACCTGCTCGTCATCGTCGCCTGTTTCGGCGTGCTCGTGGGCTATCTCCTGACCCATGTCGGCACGACGAGCAGCCTCGAGCTCAGGAGGCTGGTCGGATGAGCGCCGTCGGTGGCCTGCTGCTGGCGCTGGCGCTGGCGCCGCTCGCGGCGGTCTTGCTGTGTATCGCGGCGCGGCGGCCGCGCTTTGTCGAGGCCTTCAATCTCGCCGCCAGCGTCGTCGCCTTTGGCTGCAGCCTGCCGCTGCCGTTCCTCATCGACGGCCGCGCGCTCACCTTCTGGCACGACTATGTCGTCGTCGATCGAGCCTCGGCGTGGATCATGCTGTGCAGCGCGATCGTCTATCTGCTCGCCTCGATCTATGCGGTCGGATACATGCGGCTCCTGCAGGAGGAGGACCGGCTCTGGCAGTTCTATGCCCTTTTCGCCGGCTTCGGCCTTACCACGCTGGTCGCGCCGCTGATGAACAGCATCGGCATCTATTGGATCGCGATCGAGCTCACGACCTTGGTGAGCACCTTCCTCGTAGCCTTCGAGCGCGTCGCCGAGAGCATGGAGGCGGCCTGGAAGTACATTATGCTGGTCTCGGCGGGGATCAGCCTCGCGCTGCTTGGCACCGTGCTCTTCTACTGGGCCGGCAGCTTCGTCCTCGGCCCCAGCTATCAGATGACCTGGGACGTGCTCGCGGCGGCAGCGCCGCGGATGAACCCGGCGCTCACCATCCTGGCCTTTTTGCTGGTGCTCGTCGGCTATGGCACCAAGGTGGGGCTGGCGCCGATGCATAGCTGGCTGCCGGATGCGCACAGCGAAAGCCCCGCGCCCGTGTCGGCGATGCTGTCCGGCGCGCTGCTCAACACCGCGATGATCGGCATCGTCCGCTTCCTCGGCATCACCCGGGCGGCCCGCCTTGGCGAAACCCCGCAGCTCGTGCTGGTGGCCTTGGGCGTGCTGTCGCTGCTGGTCGGCGCGCTCTTCATCGTCCGTCAGCGCGGCATCAAGCGGCTGATGGCCTATTCGAGCGTCGAGCACATGGGCGTGGTGGCGCTCGGCTTCGGCTTCGGCGGCGCGCTCGGCGTCGCCGGCGCACTCTACCATATGCTCAATCACTCGCTGAACAAATCGCTGATGTTCTTTGGCGCCGGCAACATGATGCGTGCCTATGGGACGAAAGAGATCTCTGAGATCAGCGGCGTCGGCCGGCGATTTCCAGTCCAGGCGGGCATGTGGCTCGCCGGCGCCGTCGCGATCACCGGGGCCCCACCCTTCGGCTTGTTCCTGAGCGAGTTCACCATCATGCGGGCCGGGCTCACGCCGTCCTGCGCCTGGGCGGTCTATGCCATGGCGCTGCTGCTGATCGTCATCTTCATCGGGTTCCTGAACCAGTTCCGCATCATGTACGCCGCGGCCGCCCCCGCCGAGATGCCGCCGGCCGGCAAAGTCAGCGCGTGGTGCGCCGTGCCGATGGGATTGGCGCTGCTGCCGCTTCTCGTGCTGGGCCTGTGGTGGCCCGCCGGGCTCTGGACCTACCTGACCTCGATCGCCGCGACGCTGGCGCCAGGGCCGTCTTGAGCGACACGACGACTCACACCCCCGGGATCGAGCTCGTCACCGTCGACGCGGAAGCTCTGCCGGCGGCCGTCGACGCGCTGATCCGCGGCGGCGGTCGCATGCAGATGGCCTATGCCTGGAACCCAGCGCGCGGCCGGGTCGAACTCCGCTATCTCGGCGGCCGCGGCCCCAAGGAAGATTTCTTCATGTGGCGCTGCGTCCCGGACGGACCGGTGCCCAGCGTCGCGCCGATCAGTCCGCTCCTCGGCTGGTACGAGCGCGAGATCACCGACCTCTTCGGCGTCGAGTTTCGTGGTCATCCCGAGCCGCATCGCCTGGTCCTGCATCGCGGCGCGCGTCCGGCGCTGCCGCCGCTCGATCCCCGCTATCCCGCCGAAACGCTGATGCCTTTCGTGCCGGTCGCAGCCGCGCTGCCGGAGATCGCGGCGGACGACGTGCAGCGGCTGCCCTTTGGTCCGATCCGTGCCGATGTGGTCGAGTCGGCGGAGCTCATCTTCCTCTATCTCGGCGAGCACATCCTGCATTATCACCCGCAGCTCTTCTTCAAGCATCGCGGCATGGAGAAGCG
>JASHUO010000846.1 GCA_030039975.1 Alphaproteobacteria bacterium | reverse complement strand
ATTCTACCGCCTGAGCGGCATCGGCCTTCACGCCCACGGCACCGATCTGCCTTAGGAAGAGCGGGTCATAGGTGGCGGCAATCCGGCTCGCCGCCGTCGGCACGCCCGCCGCCTGAGCGCGCTCGAAGAATTGACGCGCCGAGACGATATCGCCCGAGGCAAGCAGACGATTACCGCGCTCGAGCAGCACGTCGACGGGCGTGTTGCCAGTGTCGCCGCGCGGCTCGGGCGCGGGTTCCGTCGAGCCCGTGTTCGGCGCGATTACGGGCGGCGCTGAAGAGGGGCCATGGTTCGGAGCCGGCGCATCTGCGGGCGTTGCGGAAGCGGGCTTGGCGGGCGCTGGTGCGAGTGCGGCGGTCTGCAGGGCGGGCGTCGCCGCAGGAAGTGAGGGCGCCGCGCCAGGCGTCGCTCGCTCCAGTCCTGGCGGCGGATCGCTGACGACGGCGGGTGCCGGCATGAGCCGCGCTTCCTGTTGTGGCGCGGCCGCCGATGCGGTCGGCAAAGGCGGCGGCATCGCTACGATCGTGACGCCCGAGCCTGTCGGCGCGCTAGGCGGTGGCGCGAGCGGAGTGACCTCCACCGCGGCCGATGGCATCGCCGGCGGTGCGTCGTTTGCGCTCGGATGGGTTGACGTGCCGGTGAGCGGCGCCGCCTCGCTCGTCGGCGCAGCCGGGTGGAATGCAGCGGGAGCAGCTTCGACGTCGGGCGCTGACGCGATCAAAGATGTCAGGAAATGCGCATTCGTCGGGTAGAGCGTGGCGGAGGCGAGAGCGACGCCGGCGACAAGGCCGACGCCCGCTTTGCGGACGGCGAATGCTTTGCCCAGGTCTCGTTTGCGTGGCGGCTTGGACTGAGGCGGCGACGCCGCGGGCTCGGACCCCTGCTTTGCGTCGCGTTGTTGCGGTCGATCCGGGATTGGTGCCGCCGGCGCCATCGGCGCCTGCATCAGCGCGTCGATCTGGCGCAGGATGTTTTCCAAGCTGGTTTCGCCGGTGACCGGCCTAAGTCGAAGCGCGGGAAAGACGTGCTCGTCCCTGAGCGCGATGTCGCGCGCTCCGGCTGCCGTTGCCCGCCCCGTGCTGCTCGGATCGGCTCGGGGCGAATGCGCGCTGGCTTGCATGTGCCGCGGTTCCTCCGCCAAGCGGCCTCGCGCTGTAGTCAAATATCCCACGTTAACACTCGCCCGTCACTGCTTAATGTTCTCCTGACGATTGTGCGGCGGCCGGTTAGGAAATTGTGCGCTCGGCGTCGCCGCGCGTCCGCCGCTCTGTGGCGCGGCAGCCACAGTATTTCGTGAATCGGTCGTGTCCTCTTTATGCCATCGCGACGGTTGGGCCGAGCCTGATAAATGCAATCGCATCGATGGTGGGGGGATACGCATGCACGACACGGGTCATTATCGAGGGCGGGCAAGGCACTGCCGAATGTTGGCGGAGCTGGCGACGGGGGAGTATCTGAGAGGCGAGCTGAGGCGGCTCGCGCGTGAATTCGAAGCGGAGGCCTTGCGCCTCGAGATCGAAACGATGCTCGACGGCGGGGCCATTTCGGAGGTGGGATCGGAGTTTTGACTGGATCTAGGCGGCGCGGCTTCCCGACGATCGCCAGGGCGAGTCGCGCCGCATCTTCATCGCAACGCGCCGTGCAAGCTCCGGATCAATTCGCCTAAGCCGGCGCAGGTCGTCAGCCAGCGCCTTGCGCGCGGCGGCCAGCGTCGGACAACGTTTCAGCGCGGGACCATGGGCGCCGCGAAGAATCTCTTTTATTGTAGTCATGGCTTTACCTTCCCAACCCTGTATCGGCGTACTCGAAGCCGAGCGCGACGCCAAGCACCAAGGCCGAGGCGACTCGAAAAGGCGCCTGTGTCAAAATTGGCGCACGGATACCCGGCGTCAGCCGGCGAAGAGATAGGCGGCGAGAACGACAAAGCCGGCTACGGCGAGCGTGGCGTGAATTCCGATCAAACTGCTGACAATTCGCCGCTTTAGCAGCCGCAGGGCAACGAAGCCGCCGCCCAACAACGCCGCCAGCGCGATCAGCACGGCGGCAATGGCACCGAACTCGGCCGTGCCGGTCTCGAGCCCTCGCGGCGGGCCGCGCAGCGCGGCGAGGAGGCAGGTGAAGCCGCCGAGGGCGATAAGCGCATGCAGCACGGCCAGAGCCGCGGTCGGAGTCGCCGTTTCCGCCGCGCGCAAATGCAGGACGGCGAGAAGCGAGCCGAGCAACACGGCGATGCCGAGAATGACGAAAGCCGCGATCAACATGCGATGGAAGCCGTCGAGCCAACTGCGTGCGGGGGCGGCGACCAGCACTGCGACGTCGCCAATCGCCAGCGCTGCATCTGCACGATCTGATACATAGGCATCCGTTGCGAGTTCAAGTGGGTCATCCAGAGCGAGCCGCCGACCACCAGCATGACGATCAGCATGCCGAAAGCGATCGCAAGCAAGTTGTTCGTAGTGTCCGGCGCGGGCTGACACTCAACGCACGTTATCTTTCTTTGGCGGCTGGGAACCCACGGTATGATCGGTTGTTCCCGCTTCACTGCGACTGGCGGCGGCGTAGACTGCTGCACACGACACCGCTGACGTTCCCGAGCCGCTTTCTCTGCGAATGGTAGAGTTGCCTTCCGCGTTGGTTGCCAATGGCGGGCGTCCGCGCCGTCGAGTTGAATGCGAAAGGACGGATTATGCCCCAGAGACTAGTCGATCCATTCGCGGAGACCCCGGCGGCAGCGGGCGTGCGCGATCTCGCGATGAACGGCAAGCGCCGAGGTCTGGCATGCGAAACACGCTAATTGCCTTTGTCCTGGCTGGAACCGCGACGCTCGGCGGCTGCTCGCAAGGCATTCTCAATCCGAAGGGGCCGATCGCATTCGCGCAGCGATTGCTGTTGATCAATTCGACGGCCATCATGCTCGTGGTCGTCGTTCCCGTGATCGTCGCGACTTTGGCCTTCGCCTGGTGGTACAGGGCGTCCAATCCGCGTGCCAGCCGCCAGTCGGCCGGGGAGTATGAAGGGCGTATCGAGTTCGTCACCTGGTCGATCCCGGCGCTGATCGTGATCCTGCTGAGCGGGGTCATCTGGATCGGTTCGCACCAGCTGGATCCGCGCGCGCCGATCGCGGCGAACGCCAAGCCGCTGCGGGTGGATGTCGTCGCGCTCGATTGGAAATGGCTGTTCATCTACCCCGATCAGGGCATTGCTGCCGTCAACGAGCTGGTCATCCCGGCGGGAACGCCAATCGCGTTTCGGCTCACCTCCGCAACGGTGATGAACTCATTCTTTATCCCGCAGCTTGGCAGCCAGATCTACACGATGGGCGGCATGACGACGCATCTCAATCTGCTGGCGGATGCACCCGGCGAGTTTCCCGGGTTCTCGGCGATGTTCAGTGGCGACGGCTTTTCCGACATGCGTTTCGTCGCCAAAGCGGTTCCGGCCGCGGATTTCGACGCCTGGGTGACAGCGACGCGCGGCACGGGACCGGCGCTCGACGCTGATACCTATAGCGCGCTGGCAAAGCCGAGCGCAGCGGTGGCCCCCGCGACTTATCGCTCGGTAGAGCCCAACCTGTTCGAGCACATCATCGATCAGACGGTATCGCCTCCTGGCAAGGCAGGTGCGGCGTGGTGTCCGCCGGTGCAAAAGGCGGGAGGCTGACATGCTGGGCAGGCTCACCTGGGCGGCGATTCCATTGAACGAGCCGCTTCCGCTGTTGAGCGGCGCGGCAGTGCTTATCGTCATTCTGGCGGTGCTCGCGCTCATCACCATCAAGGGGTGGTGGCCCTATCTGTGGGGCGAGTGGCTGACCAGCGTCGACCACAAGCGCATCGGCGTCATGTACATGGCCCTGGGGCTGGTCATGCTGCTGCGCGGCTTTATCGATGCAATCATGATGCGCACGCAGCAGGCGCTGGCCATCGGCGACGCGCAGGGGTACCTGCCGCCAGGCCACTACGACCAGATCTTTTCGGCCCACGGCGTGATCATGATCTTCTTCGTCGCCATGCCGCTGGTGATCGGCCTGATGAACTTCGTCGTGCCCTTGCAGCTCGGCGTGCGCGACGTGGCCTTTCCCACCCTCAACTCGGTGAGCTTCTGGCTGACCGCATCGGGCGCCTTGCTGGTCAATGCCTCGCTCGTCATCGGCAATTTCGCTCGCACCACCTGGTGGAATTATCCGCCCCTGTCCGAGCTCGCGTTTTCACCGGATGTCGGCGTCGACTACTACCTCTGGTCCTTGCAGATCTCCGGCATCGGAACCTTGCTCACCGGCGTCAATTTCGTCGCCACGATCCTCAAATTGCGCGCCCCGGGCATGACCTATTTCCGCATGCCGGTATTCTGCTGGACCGCGCTCGCCACGAACATGATGATCGTGGCCGCCTTCCCGATCCTGACCGCAACTTTGATGATGCTGATACTGGACCGCTATCTCGGCATGCACTTCTTTACCAATGATGCCGGCGGCAACCAGATGATGTACGCGAACCTCTTCTGGGCTTGGGGCCATCCGGAGGTCTACATTCTGGTCCTCCCGGCATTCGGCGTCTATTCCGAAGTGACCGCGACCTTTTCCGGCAAAGGGTTGTTCAGCTACCGCTCGATGGTTCTCGCCACGCTCGGAATTTGCGTCCTCTCCCTCATGGTCTGGCTGCATCAC
>JASHUO010000080.1 GCA_030039975.1 Alphaproteobacteria bacterium | reverse complement strand
TCTGCGCGAGGCCGATCTCGCCAATCATCAAATGTCCGAGGAATCAGCCCCGTGATTTTTGACTCCCCGGTGTACACCAGAGGCGTACACCCCTCCCGGCGCTTTTCGCTTGACAGGGTGGTCGCCGTGCTAGGGCGCCGGCGCGAAGCGCAGGAACACCAGCCGCGCCGCGCCGTAGCGCCGCTCTTCGAGCAGCGTGAATCCCGCCGGCGGCTCGAACTTCCGCTTCGCTGCCAGCTCCACCACCGCGAGCGCGTTCGGCGCGAGCCAGCCGGAAGCGGCCAGCGCGGCGAGCGCCGGCGCGGCGATGTCCTCGGCATAGGGCGGGTCGAGGAAGGCGAGGGCGGCCGGCGCCCCGGCTTTCGGCGGATGGAGCGCGTCGCCCGGCAGCACCGCGGCGCGCTGCTCTTCGCCGAGCGCTGTGATGTTGGCGCGCAGCGCCGCCAGCGCCGTACGGTCCTTCTCGATGAAGCTCGCTTGCGCCGCGCCGCGCGACAGCGCTTCGAGGCCGAAGGCGCCGGTGCCGGCAAAGGCGTCGAGCACGCGCGCCTCTTCGAACACCGGCCGGTCGGCGAACCGGCCATGGGCGAGGATGTCGAACAGCGCTTCGCGCGCCCGGTCGCTGGTCGGGCGCACGCCGCGCCCTTCCGGTGCGGCCAGCGCGCGGCCGCGATGCTTACCGGCGATGATCCGCATGGCGCTTCGCCTTCGCTGTCGCCGGCGATGCCTGGCCGAGCTGCTCGCGCAGCACGCGGCGCGGCACTTCCTCGAGGGCGCCGCGCGGGAGGTCGCCGAGCTGGAACGGCCCATAGGCGATGCGGATGAGCCGCGTCACGCCGAGCCCGAGATGCTCCATGACGCGGCGGATCTCGCGGTTCTTGCCTTCGCGCAGGCTCGCCGTGAGCCAGGCATTGCTGCCCTGCTCGCGGTCGAGCGCGGCGCGGATCGGGCCATAGGCGATGCGGTCGATGGTGACGCCCTCCTCCAGCGCCTTGAGCCGCGCCGGATCGACCGCGCCATGAACGCGCACGCGATAGCGCCGCAGCCAGCCTCGCGCCGGCAATTCCAGCTCGCGCGCCAAGGCGCCGTCATTGGTGAGCAGCAGCAGCCCTTCGGAATTGAGGTCGAGCCGCCCGACCGAGATGAGCCGCGGCAGCTCCGGCGGCAGCTTCTCGAACACCGTCGGCCGGCCGCGCTCGTCGCGATGCGTGGTGACGAGGCCCGCCGGCTTGTGATAGCGCCAGAGCCGCGCCGGCTCCGCTTCCGGAATCGGCTTGCCGTCGACGCGGATGTCGTGCACGCCGGTGAGCGCCAGCGCCGGGCTCGTCAGCACCTTGCCATCGACGGAGACGCGGCCCTCGGCGATCCAGCGCTCGGCATCGCGGCGCGAGCACAGGCCGGCGCGCGCCAAAAGCTTGGCGATGCGCTCCCCTTTCTCGGCGCTCTCGGCCATCGGCGCTCAGCGCCGCGCGGCGGCGATGAAGGCGGCGAAAAGGCGGCTGTCGCCCGCGCTGATGAAATATTCGGGGTGCCATTGCACGCCGATGAGAAAGCGCTTGCCCGGATCCTCGATGCCCTCGACGATTCCGTCGGGCGCCACCGCATCGACGACGAAGCCCGGCGCCAGCGCCTTCACCGCCTGGTGATGCGCGCTGTTGACCGGCAGCTCCGCCATGCCGGTGATGCGGTGCAGCAAGGTGCCCGGACTCACCGCCACGACATGGCCGGCTTCGGTGCGCGGGTTCGGCTGCTCATGCGCGAGCGCGCCCGGCACCTCGTCGGGGATGTGCTGAATGAGCGTGCCGCCCAGCGCCACGTTGAGGAGCTGCTGCCCGCCGCAAATGCCAAGGACCGGCTTGTCGGCGCCGACCGCGCCGCGTGTGACGGCCAGCTCGAAAGCGGTGCGGCGATCCTTGGTGGTGACCGTCTGATGCCGAGTCGTCGCACCGAACAGCGCCGGGTCGACGTCGAAGGCGCCGCCGGTGACGACGAGCCCGTCGATCAGCGCGAGATAGGCTTTGGCCTGCTCGGGCTCGTGCGGCAACAGAATCGGCAATCCGCCGGCGCGCGCGACCGCATCGCAGTAATTCTCGCGCAGCGCATACCAGCCATGCGTTTTGGAATAGCCGCCCGGCGGCTCCGAATCGAGCGTCAGCCCGATGACAGGTTGTACCATGGTGGTGGCGATCCTAGGGTGACTTGTCCAATGCCGCAACCGAGCCTGGGTCTTTTGCCGCGATGAACGATGCCGGGCGCAGCCCGATGGCGGCGGCGCTGGCCGAGGCCGAGCGCGCCGCCGAGCGTGGCGAGGTGCCGGTAGGCGCGGTGCTGGTCGATGCGGCGACGGGCGCGGTGCTGGCGGCGTCGGGCAACCGCACCGAAGAGCTCGCCGATCCCACCGCCCATGCCGAGATGCTGGTGCTGCGCGAAGCGGCACAAGCGCAGGGCGCTGCGCGGCTCGTCGAATGCGATCTCTATGTCACGCTCGAGCCCTGCGCCATGTGCGCCGCGGCAATCTCCTTTGCCCGCATCCGCCGCCTCTATTTCGGCGCCTACGATCCGAAGGGCGGCGCGGTCGAGCATGGCCCGCGCTTCTTCCACCAGCCGACCTGCCATCACCGCCCCGAGATCTATGGCGGCATCGACGAAAGCCGCGCCGGCGCGCTGCTGCGCGGGTTCTTCCAGCAGCGGCGGGGCTAGGCGGCTCCGCCGGTGTTCGGCAGCCCGGCGAGCCAGCGATCGGCGGCGGCGCGGCCGCTCTCCTTGAGGCGCAGGAAGAACGCCCGGTCGATGGCGAGCGCGCTCGCGCAGTCGAGGCCGTCGACCTCGTCCTCGGCGGCGATGCGGTGCAGGCGCAGGCGCTGCAGCTTGCGGCAGAAGCGCGAGCGGAAAAGCCCGTCGCGCCGGCTCATGGCGCGGAGATCGGCGAGCGCCTCGACCTCGCGGTGGAGCGGCCCGTTGAAGGTGATCTGGCTCATGCGCCGCGCGATGTCGGGCGACAGCAGCGGCAGCCGCTCCAGCGTCTCGGGCGTCAGCTGCACCAGAAGGACATCGTCGGCGCTCGACTCGAGGACGAGCTGGCGCAGCGGCGGGTTGGCGCTGTAGCCGCCATCCCAATACCACTCGCCGTCGATCTCGACGGCATGCCGCAACAGCGGCAGGCAGGCCGAGGCGAGCACCGCTTCCAGCGTGATGTCCGCGGCGCGGAAGAAGCGCGGCTGGCCGGTCTTGACGCGGGTTGCGGCGATGACGAGCTGCACCGGCGAGGCCGCGCGCAGCCGCTCGAAATCGACGAGATCGGCGAGGCAATCGCGCAAGGGATCGAGCTTCAGCGGGTTGAGCTGATAGGGCGAGACGAAGCGCGTCAGCAGATCGACGGCGAGCGCGGCCGAGTCGTTCGCCGCGCGGCCAAAGCGAAGCGCGGGAGCGGCATCGCTGACGCGCATCCAGAACCGCTCGAGCCGCCGCCGCGCCTCGGCCGGGCCACCGGCGGCAAGGCCGCTGGCGAGCACCACGGCATTGACCGCCCCGGCGCTCGCGCCGCTCACCGTGTCGATCTCGAGATCCTCCTCCTCGAGCAAGCGGTCGAGAACGCCCCAGGTGAAGGCGCCGAAAGAGCCGCCGCCTTGCAGCGCCAGCGACAGGCGCCGCTTTGGCTCGGCGCGGCGCAACGGCGCGGTGATGGCGCGCGCAAGCAAACCAAGGCTGCCATAGGACGGCGTCGGACCGAAATCACGGGAACTGGTTTTCGTGGCGTGCTTGCGTTGCATGAAGTGCACCAGTGACGTGTCAGAACGCGCTTTGCGGCGCCGCCTCGCCGTGAGGTGTGGCATGAGGCGGGCGAAGTAAACCCGCCAATAGTTAACGAGCTGTTTGCCGATCGTGAAAGATCGCGGTCCTGCCCGCGAAACCAGATCGTTTCAGGAGGCTTCAGCGCACGCCCAAGGAATAAAGCCGCTCCCGAGCCCACTTTTTATGCAGGAACGCGCGAATCAGAAGCGTCAAACAATGCCTCGCCTTTGCCTCAACGGCAGCACGCACACACTTTGGGCGGGTCACCAGCCGACGCTTCCACGCGCGAGCAACACAGATTTCAGACAAGACGACGAGGTACTCATGGAAACGGCATTGATCCAAGACACCAAGCTCACCGTCTCGCGCATCGCGCTCGGCACCTGGGCGATCGGCGGTTGGATGTGGGGCGGCACCGACGAGAAAGCGTCGATCGCCACGATCGAGCGGGCGGTGGCAGGCGGCATCACCCTCATCGACACGGCGCCCGTCTACGGCTTCGGCCGCTCGGAAGAGATCGTCGGCAAGGCGCTGGCCGACGCCCGCTTGCGCAGCAAGGTTCAGATCGCCACCAAGGTCGGGCTCGACTGGCGCGACGGCAAGGTGTTCCGCAATGCCAGCCGGCAGCGCATCTTCTGGGAGATCGCCCAATCGCTGCGCCGGCTGCGCACCGACCATATTGACCTCTACCAGGTGCATTGGCCCGATCCGCAAACGCCGATCGAGGAGACGGCCGATGCCATGCGCACGCTCTACGATCTCGGCCGCATCCACGCCATCGGTGTCAGCAATTTCTCGGTCGAGCAGATGGAGCGCTTTCGCCAAGTGGCGCCGCTGCACAGCGTTCAGCCGCCCTATAATCTCTTCGAGCGCGGCATCGAGGCGGAGGTCCTGCCTTATTGCCGCGCGCATGGCATCGCCATCCTCGGTTATGGCGCGCTCTGCCGCGGCCTGCTCTCCGGCAAGATGCGGCCGGCAACGCGCTTTGCAGGCGATGATCTCCGCCGCGACGATCCCAAGTTCCAAGCGCCGCGCTACGCCCAATATCTGACGGCGGTCGAGAACCTCGATCGCCTGGCACAACGCCGCTATGGCAAGCGGGTCATTCATCTCGCGGTGCGTTGGATGCTCGATCAGGGCGCGACGGTGGCGCTGTGGGGCGCGCGGCGTCCCGATCAACTCGACGCCGTGGGCGATGTGATGGGCTGGTCGCTCGATGATGCAACGCGCGCCGAGATCGACCGCATTCTGCGCGAGGCCATCACCTATCCGGTCGGCCCCGACTTCATGGCACCGCCCACCCGCTCCGTGGAGCATCTCGCCGCGTCGGCCTGACGGTTCGGCGAGCGGCGGTCCTTGTCAGGTTGCGAGGGCCGCCGCCATGGCTTCGTCTTCGGTCCAGCGCGCGCCCGTCTCCATCAGCGCGCCGAGACGGTCGGGCGGCAGCGAACGGCGCAGCTCCTCCAGCAGC
>JASHUO010000079.1 GCA_030039975.1 Alphaproteobacteria bacterium | reverse complement strand
GCCATCGCGCGCGGGCTGAAACGCGTCGAGGCGGGAGCGCAGGGCCAGCACAAGATCCAGCGCGGCTACCTGCCGACACCGGTCTACAGCGCGCATTGGATCCGCGATCCTGGCTTCGCCCGCGCCGTCGCCGATTTCGTCAAGCGTGAGCGCCACGCGCTCGAAAGCGAGATGGAACAGCTCGAAGAGACGCTGTCGCCGTTCCGGTGCGAGGCGGATTAGCGCGAGGGAGGGAGGCATGACCGAAGCGCTCACCGTGACCCGGCTCGGCGATGCGCTCGGTGTCGCCGCAGAAGGCATCGATCTCAACCAACCCCTCGCCGCCTCGTCGCGCGCAGCGTTGCGCCAGGCGCTTCTCGACCGTCTCGTGCTCTGCATCCGCGGCCAGTCGCTGACGCCCGGCGCCTATCTCGCGGCCATGCGCCTATTCGGCGAGCCAATCACGCAGGTGCGGCAAGCGGCGCGTCATCCGGAGGCGGCGGAGATCATGATCCTCTCGAGCGAGGATCGCGACGACCTCGGGGACGGCAAGCGGCTCGTGGTCGGCGCTCATTGGCATAGCGACGACAGCTACAAGGCGGTGCCTTGCTCC
This sequence comes from Alphaproteobacteria bacterium, assembly GCA_030039975.1. Lineage (GTDB taxonomy): Bacteria > Pseudomonadota > Alphaproteobacteria > ATCC43930 > CGMCC-115725 > DAHUYF01. The sequence continues at coordinate 1,930 of JASHUO010000079.1, read as the reverse complement.
CTTACCATGCTCTATGGCGTGGAAGTGCCCGTCTCGGGCGGCGACACCCAGTTCGTCAACATGTACCGGGCTTATGAGGATCTGCCGGCGGAGATGCGGCAGAAGATCGCGCCGCTGCGCGTCATCCACAGATACGACTCAAGCCGAAAAGGGACGCGCATCGCCGCCCTCACCGGCGCAGAGGCGCAGACAGTGCCGGATGTCGTCCACCCGCTGGTGCGCACCCACCCGGAGACCGGACGCAGAGCGCTCTACATGAACCCCAACCGCATGGAAGCGGTGGTCGGACTCGAGCGCAGCGAGAGCGACGCCCTGCTCGACGCGCTGGTCCGGCATGCGACGCAGCCGACGTATCAATACCGCCACCACTGGCGGCAGGGCGACATTCTGATCTGGGACAATCGCTGCACGATGCACAAGGCCAATGGCGATTATCCCGAGGGCGCGCGGCGCCTCATGCACCGCATCATCGTCGCGGGCACGGTACCGGCGTAGCCTGGCGATCGCCGCAAAGAAAGAAGGCCGCAGACGCGGCCTTCTTCATCTGATCCCGAGTGACGACTTCAGGTCTCGACGGGCTCCAGCTCCTTGGGCATCGGCGTACGCGGCGGCGCCTCGGTGAAGGAGAAGCCGAGCTTGTCGCCGTCGCGAGTGACGCGCACCACGCCGCCCTTGGTGAGCTTGCCGAACAGCAGCTCCTCGGCGAGCGGCTTCTTGATGTGCTCCTGGATGACGCGCGCCAGCGGCCTTGCGCCAAAGAGCTTGTCGTAGCCCTTCTCCGCCAGCCATTGACGGGCGGCATCGTCGAGCTCAATGGTGACGTTGCGGTCGGCGAGCTGCTCCTCCAGCTGGAGAATGAATTTATCGACGACGCGGCCGATGGTGTCCGCCGTCAGCGCCGAGAACGAGATGATCGCGTCAAGCCGGTTGCGGAACTCCGGCGTGAACAGCCGATTGATCGCCTCCTCGTCATCGCCCGTCCGCATGCCGCCGCCAAAGCCGATGGCGGGCTTGGCGAGCTCCGCCGCGCCGGCATTCGTCGTCATGATCAGGATGACGTTGCGGAAATCCACGTTCTTGCCATTGTGGTCGGTGAGCTTCCCGTAATCCATCACCTGCAGCAGGATGTTGAACAGATCGGGATGCGCCTTCTCGATCTCGTCGAGCAGCAGCACCGAATGCGGATGCTGGTCGACGGCATCGGTGAGCAAGCCGCCCTGATCGAAACCGACATAGCCCGGAGGCGCACCGATCAAGCGCGAGACGGTGTGCCGCTCCATGTATTCCGACATGTCGAAGCGGGTGAGCTCGATGCCGAGCGTGCGCGCGAGCTGACGCGCCACTTCGGTTTTGCCAACGCCGGTCGGGCCGGAGAAGAGATAGCTGCCGATCGGCTTCTCGGGATCACGCAGGCCGGCGCGCGCGAGCTTGATCGCCGCCACCAGCGCTTCGATCGCCGTATCCTGGCCGAAGACCATGGTCTTCAGGTCGCGATCGAGGTTCTTCAGCACTTCCTTGTCGTCGCGCGAGACGCTCTTGGGCGGGATGCGCGCCATGGTGGCGATGACCGCCTCTACCTCTTTGGCAGTGATGGTCTTGCGCCGCCTTCCCTCCGGCACCAGCATCTGCGCCGCGCCGACCTCGTCGATCACGTCGATGGCTTTGTCCGGCAGCTTGCGGTCGCCGATATAGCGGTGCGAGAGCTCCACCGCGGCGCGGATGGCGTCGGCGGTGTAGCGCACCTTATGATGGCGCTCGTAATAGGGCTTGAGGCCGCGCAGGATCTTGACGCTGTCCTCGACCGTAGGCTCGTTGATGTCGATCTTCTGGAAGCGGCGAACGAGAGCGCGATCCTTCTCGAAATAGTTGCGATATTCCTTGTAAGTGGTCGAGCCGATGCAGCGGATGGCGCCGCTGGCGAGAGCCGGCT
>JASHUO010000845.1 GCA_030039975.1 Alphaproteobacteria bacterium | reverse complement strand
GGCCAGAAGCTGGCCGAAATTCCCTATGCCCGGGGCGTGATCGAAGGCGAGATGAAGACCTACGATACCGCCGGCCGGCTGCAGAGCATCGTCCCGCATCAGGCCGGCAAGCGCCACGGCATGATGACGGCGTTTCATCCCGGCGGCGCCAAGCTGCGCGAGGCGCCGTACAAGGCCGGGCGGCTCGAGGGCGACGTCATCGACTACTGGGAAAGCGGCGCGATCCGCCAGCGCGCATCCTGGCGCGCCGGCCTGCTCGACGGTCCGCTCACCAGCTATCACGAATCCGGCGAGATCAACGAAGAAGCATTCTTCGAGCAGGGCAAGCCGGTGGCGCGGCAGCCGACGGCGACGCCGGCGGCGCGCCCGGCGCCGAAGAAATCCTGGATCGACAAAACCTTCGGGGGCTGAGGAGGGCGCGCCATGGGCATGCAAGTGGTGGCCGGAGCCGTGCTGCAATGCAGCTTTGGGGCAGCACCAAGCGCGTTCAGCGTGCTGCCCGCCAATCGAACCAATGCCGGCGGACCGCCCGCGGCGAACATCATGGACTATGCGCCCCTGGTCAACATCGCGCCCTTCGGCATGTGCAGCAGCCTCGCCAATCCGACGGTGGCATCGGCGACCGCGGCGGCGCTGGGCGTATTGACGCCGATGCCGTGCATTCCCAACACGGTTGCGCCGTGGAGCCCGGGCGCGCCGACGGTGATGATCGCCAACATGCCGGCGCTCGATGACAGCTCGGTTTGCATGTGCGCCTGGGCCGGGGTGATCAAGATCACCATGGCGGGTCAAGTCACCGTGCAGATCCCCTGAGCAAAGCGGCGAGCGCGCTTGAAGCGAGCAAGGCAAAATTATAGAAGAGAGCGCAAGCTCGAAAGGCATCACGCCGACCGCGCCTCGAGGAACCCTTGAGCAAGCAATTTGCGCCTTCGCCGCACCGAGCGACGGCTTCTGCAGCCCAATCGAATCGGACTACGGCGCCGCGGGACGCGAAAGCGCCGCTGGGCGACGAGCTGGTGGCGCTCGACCGCGACCGGTTCGGTGCCAAGGACGTCGCGCGCGGGCTGATCACGCAGCCCGACGGCACTTATAATTTCGTGCGCACCCAAGGCCTGCGCCGCACGGATCAGCGGCTGCTGATTTCGGCCAAAGCCGGCCATGTGCAATTGGCGCAGGGTGCGCCCGTCATCTACGCCGGCACGGTGCGCTTCAGCGGCGGCACGCTCGATTGGTGGAGCAACTACTCCGGCCACTACCAGCCGATCGCCGCGTTCCGCGCCCAGGCACAACTGCCGGAGGACAAGTTCGTGCCCTGGCAGCACTTGCAGCTCGGCGGCACGGCGATGCAGCGCGGGATGTTCCGCGACCGCCGCGCCAGTCGAGCGCCGGCAACGACTTCGGCGGCGAAGGATGGCGGCGGCGCTTCGCCCCCGCAGCCCAGGGCCGGCGGGCAGACGCGAGCGGTCGCGCCGAAGCAGCAAGGTTGAGGCGCAGGATGCCTCTGCCGAAGGCTGAGCCGCGAGCGAGGAGGGGAGGGCGAAAGCCATGGCGATGACACCGCGGCAAGCGGCGGCGGTCTTCTTCGGCACCTCGCTGTTCGGTCTGCTGGCCTTCGGCTCCGGGCTGATGATCGGGGTCGGCATCGGCGGCGGTGCGAGCCGGCCGGCGCTGGCTCAGCCCGACGGCGCGCCGCTGGTGGGCAAACCGCCAGCCGCCCCGGTCGCGGCCCAGGCCATGGCCACGCCGGCGCCCGTAACCCCGCCCGGCGCCGCCGTCCTTGTGCCCATGCCACAATCAGCGCCCGCCGCTGCGCCGCCAAGCGCGGCACCGCAGGCCGTCGCGCAGGCGCCGGCGGCAGCCAACGGCTCGACGCAAGCTGCCGCGGCCGCGGTCCAGCGGGCCATCGAGCCGGTCGCCGTTAAGGATTTCCGCGTCGGCCTGCCGCTCGATATCGCGCTGGCCTCGCCACTGCGCGGCCGGCTGGTCGAAGCCGCCCAGGCCGCGCCGCGCGACCTGACCGTTGCGCCGCCTGCCGCGGCGGCGCCACCAGTCGCCGGCGGTTCTGCCTCTGCGGCACCACCCATAATCCCCACGGCGCTGCCGGAAGCCGCCGCAATGCCCGCGCCGCCGCCGTTCGTTTTCTCCGTCCAGGTCGGCAGCTTCCTGGTGAAGGCCAACGCCGAAAGGCTGGCCGAAGAACTCAACAAGCGCGGCTACGCGGCGCAGGTCCTGGTGGCGCAAAGCCCAGGCGAGCCCGCCTGGTATCCGGTGGTCCTGCCGCCGGTCAGCGACATCGCCACCGTGGCGCGCCAGGCGCAGGAATTCGCCGACAGCGAAGGCCGCAACGCCGAAGTCGTCTCCTGGGCCGCGAAGTGAGCCACGCCGCCGGCGATTTCTCATCATCCCGGTCATCGGTTATTTCCCATAATATACATTATGCGACTTAGCCATGGCCGGCGGCACCTCCGCCGGTTGTAATTCCCTTCCGCTCATCCCCTTGGAAAACAAAGCATTTTAGGGATTTAGACGGGCTTCGCGCTAATAGCTGCTTTACTTTTGGATGGTCTGCTAACCCTTCCGAGACCGCGGGGATAACGTCGCTGTGGCTGGCGAACGGATAAAGATCGACCAGTCGGGCCTAGCGCGCCTTGCCGATGGCAACGCGCGCTTCCGGCGCGGCCTGCGCGGCGCGCTGCGGCCGCAGCTCGCCTATCACGACCTGAGCGGCCTTGACCTCAGTGGCATGGATCTTTCCGGGGTCGACTTCACCGGCGCCTCGCTGCATCGGGTCGCCGGCCGGAACGTCGATTTGAGCGGCAGCAATCTGTTCGGCGCCGATCTGCGCATGGCGCAGCTGCAGGGTGCGAACCTGACCCGCGCCGATATCCGCGGCGCCTGCCTGCGCGGTGCCGATCTCAGCGGCGCCGCGATGTTCGAGGCGGATCTGCGCGAAGGCACCCTCCTCCGCCAGGACAAGAAAGGCGGTTTGGCCCCGGTCGATCTGGAAGTCCTGCCGGTCGAGCTCGTGATCGCCAATCTGACCCGCGCCAACCTCACCCGCGCGCGGCTC
>JASHUO010000078.1 GCA_030039975.1 Alphaproteobacteria bacterium | reverse complement strand
GGCCGGCGCGCCTGCGCTCGTCCCACCACGCCTCGAAAGCGGCGATCATGTCGCGGTTGCGCTCCCAGCCGGCGCGGTCGGCATAGACGGCGAGGGCATAAACGAGCAGCTTTGCGGCGGTGCCGCTGCGCCAGCGCCGCGCGCGGTCGCATTGCGCCAGACTGGCGCCGTCGATCACCACCGCGGTCACGATCTCGAGCGCCGAGGCGCAACGGCCGCGCTGCGCCGGCTCTGTCGTGCTGCCGCCGAGATAGCGCGCCCACGGGACGTAGCGCTGAGCGTGCAGGAGCGCGATGCGTTCAGGGATTTCCGGGCGCGTGCCGGGGCTGCGGCTGGCGGGATCGCTGGTCCGGGCCAAGAGGCCGGCGGCCACGCGCTCGAAAATCATGCGAATTTCGACCGCGGCACGGCCTTGCTCGCGCGTCAAGGTTTCATTGCCGACCAGACGCACAATCGGGTCGGGGCGGAGCTTTGCCTCGGTCTGCGCCGTCGGCTTCAGATAGCCGAGCTCATGGCCATCGAAGACGAGGCTGTGCCGGGTTCGCTCGAAGTGATCGCGCTCATCGGCGGCGCGGCGCGTGCGGCGCTGGCGCTCGGCGCGATCGAGCGCAGCGCGGGCCGCGGCGGGGCCGGTGCCGGTCATGGCGTTCTCCTGTCGTAGGGGCCGCGGGTGTCTGCCTCCGCCGAAGCGAAGTCGCTTCGGCTTCGCGCAGGCAGGCGGGGCGGCGGTAGGCGGCGCCCCGGCGCGGGATCGCCGAAAATGGCGCGCGTGAGCTCGGAATTGCTGCGCTTGCGCCAGGACCAGCCGGCGATCCGCTCTTCGGCGAGGAGCTCGGCGGCACCGACATCGCGGTAGCGGATGCGGTGGCGGCGCATTGCGGCGGCGATGGCGCGCTCGTCGGGTAGGCGGACGCTGCCGTCGCCGCGGAGCCCGTACTCGCGCCACGAGGGGGCGGGCTCCTCGGCCGGGACCGGCGCGACCGGCAGGAGCGGTGGTGGAGGAGCCTCAAGGCCGGGTCCGCCGGCGCGCCGGTAGCGGCGATGGCGGTCGAGGCCGCTGAAGCCGGCGCGGCCTTCGCGGATGAGCTGGCGGAGCGCGTGGCGGACGGTGGTGCGATTCCAGCCGCCGACGCGGTCATGGACGGCTTGTGTCGCGAGGCCCGCCTCAGCTGACGAGGGTAGCGCCGCCTCGACGGCGTCGAGCAAAGCGCGGCTCAGCCGCATGGCGACGATCCGGCGATTGTGTGGCGGGTGGACATGAGGTAGATTATGCACTGCGCATAGCGATGGGCAATGCAAATTGCATAACGACGGACTGTGGGGTGCTGCCGTGAGCGGCGAGCAGGCGAAGCGGCTGCGCGAGGCGAGGATCGGGGCAGGGCTCGAGGATGCGACTGCGGCGGCGCGACGTTTCGGCTGGGTGATCCCGACCTATCTCGCGCATGAGAATGCCTCGCGCGGCTTTGGCCTCGCGCGGGCGCAGCTCTATGCCGCGGCGTTCAAAGTGAACTGGCAGTGGCTCTTGACCGGCGAGGGTTCCTCGTCGTCAAATCTGCGTATCCCCGTTTCAGGGTATGTGGGAGCAGGCTGCGTGGTCATTCCCGTCGACGAAGGTATAGGGCCAGGGGGGATAGAAGAAGTGGAACTCCCGCCGGGAGTGTACGGAGACTATGCCGCGTTCAAGGTGCGCGGCGATTCGAACTACCCCGCCTATCGCGACAACGAGATCATCTTCGTGCGCAAGGAGGGCGGGCCGCCGCAGGAATATCTGAACCGGGAATGTGTGCTCGACACGGCCGATGGCCGGCGGCTGCTGAAGACGCTGACGCCGGGGTCGAAGAAGGGGCACTTCACGCTCATCTCATTCAACGCGCCGCCGATCGTCGATGTCCGCGTCACCTGGGCGTCGCCGGTGGAGTGGACCTATAAGCGGTAAAATTTTTTGGCCGCATGCTATGCTGATTGCATAGTCACCGGCCGTATCATGCGATACGCATAAGAGTGGAGAGCGACCATGCAAGATGCCCGTCTCGCGCGTCAGGCTGAGCTCGAGCGCCGCTATGACGGGCCGATCCCGGAGGGAGAGCTGTTGTTGGCGCGGTTCGGCTCGGCAGCGGCGGTCGAGCTCCTAGCCGCTGCCGGCAATGCGGCCTTTTATCGCCGGATGCTGCAGCGGCAAATCGCGACGATCCGACGGCGCCGCGGCGAAGGCAGCGCCTATCCTTCACTCCTCAGGGATCTGCGGCTTTATCGCGACCGCTGGCGCTATTGGCGGCGAAAGCAGCGTATCGCCAGCGCGCTTCTCGCCGACGGAAGGTTGCAATGATTCCGCCTCAGCGAGGGTGAGACGAGCCTTGGGCGGGGAGGGGTGCAGGGGTAGAAAGGGTCAGCTCGATGTTTTGCGTCCAGCGCCGACTGCGGGTTATCGGGTCCGGCCGCACGGATCCCCATCGTTCCTGCAAGCAACGGCCAGCCTCATGCCAAGCACTTCGCACTCGATCCGTCCGCGGCGCGGCAGTCCCAAGAATGACGATGTCGGGTTGCCGGCGCTGGCTCCGATCGGCGCGGGCTAAACGCAGGCGTCCATTGAATTCGCGATTGTTGCCCCTCGCACGAATAATGTTGTGAACTTATTGCTGTTTGTTGACTGCTTAGCGCCGAGGGCCCAAACTCGCAAAAGGGCAGACATTGTCTTCGGGGGACTTGTCATGGCTACGGATACGCCATCGCCTTCACCCGGCTATCTTCGCGCCCGGGCGGAGGCATTACGCGGGGTGTTGGGTCAGGCAACCGATCAGTCCTATGTGGGGCAGTTGAAAGCTGCCATCGACGATCTGGAAACGCGTGCGGCCGAAATCGAAGACCGCACCGAAGGCGGAACGGACGAGGG
>JASHUO010000844.1 GCA_030039975.1 Alphaproteobacteria bacterium | reverse complement strand
CGCGCCGTGCCGCCCTTCGATCGCGGTCATAGATCAGGAGGTGTTGGATCAGGAGGTGTTGGCGGCATGATGGAATGGACGCAAGCGGGAACGCCGGTTGTCGCTTCGTTTCTCGCCTCGATGGTGGAGTTCGTCGAAGCGCTGACCGTCGTTCTTGCCGTTGGCACCGTCCGCGGCTGGCGGCCGGCGCTGTTCGGTGCGTTCGCCGCGGCCCTCACACTCAGTCTCATGGTGCTGGCATTGGGGCCTTCGCTGACGCTGATCCCGCTCGATATGCTGCAGCTGCTCGTCGGCTCGCTCCTGCTCTTGTTCGGGCTGCGCTGGCTGCGCAAGGCCATTCTGCGCGCCGCCGGCGTCATTCCGCTCCATGACGAAGAAGCGGCGTTCCGCGGCACGACCGAGCAGTTGCGGCGCGCTCAAGGGGGTCGCTGGCTCGGCCTCGATGCCGTCGCGTTCTCGACCTCCTTCAAGATCGTCATGCTCGAAGGGATCGAGGTGGTGTTCATCGTCATCGCTTTGAGTGGCGGCGGGCGCGCTTTGCTGCCGCCGGTCTTGGGCGCGGCGGGCGCCTTGCTGATGGTCGTCGCGTTGGGGCTCTTGCTGCATCGTCCGCTGGCGCGCGTGCCCGAGAACACGCTCAAATTCTGCGTCGGCATCCTGCTTTCCGCATTCGGCACGTTTTGGGTTGGGGAAGGGATCGGCGCCGCCTGGCCGGGCGCGGATGGGGCGTTGCCCGTCCTGATTGCCGGATTTCTGACCGTAGCGCTCGCCGCGATACCCTTGGCCAGGCGCCGGCACGCCGGTGCTCCGGCCGCGTCCCGCCTCGGAGCGCATTCGCGATGAGCGTCCTTCGCAGCCTCGCCGCCGAGCTCTTCGGCCTCTTTGTCGATGACCGCAGCCTCGCCCTCGTTCTTGTCGTCTGGGTCGCGCTCGTCTTCGCGCTGAGCCGTTGGGGCGTGAGCCCGATCTGGCTCGGGCCCGTCCTCTTCGGCGGGATCATCCTGATCCTGGTCGAGAATGTCTTCCGCCGCACGGGCTGACCCGAAACCTCTGTGCCGCTTGTTCAGAGGCACGTAGCGGCCGTCAGTCGCCCAGCTTCGCCTTGAGCTTTCGCAGCAGCGTCCGCGGCCCATGGAGATGCAGACCCCAATGCGGAAAAATATCGATCCGGAGGCGCATCTTGATGACGTAGATGGCATAGAGCGCCGCCACGGTCAGCAGCACCAGAGGTATGGCTCCGAGCCAGGCATAAAGCGAAGCGACAGGGCTGAGGAGGGGATGGAGCATCGGTGCGGCGGCGATGGTGGCCTATCGCCGGTATGAACATCTCGGCCGGCGCTTTGCTCCACCGTTTCGGCTGCTCCCTCCCATCAGCGGTGACGGACCGCGCCGTGGAAGGCATGGAAACGATACGGCTCGTGAAAGACGAAGGCGCGTGCGCCAAAGACGATCGGCGGACGCCAAAGCCAGGGATAGTAGGAATAGTAGGTGAAGGCGGGATAGTAGGGATAACCGGGATAGTAGGGGTAGGAGCGATAGGCCGGATAGGACGGCGGGAACATCGCGTAGGCGGGGTAGGCAGGACCGGTGGGGGCGTAGGGAGGCGGTGCGAGAAGCGCTTCCGCCGGCTCCGGGATGCCGCCGATCATGCTCAAGGGACCGAGGCGGAAAAGCGAGTCCGCGATCTTCTTTTGCGCCGGCGACAGGCCGTTATAAAGCGCCTCGAAGGCGGCGATGAACTTCTTGAGCTCGTCGAGCTGCGCTTCGCCGAGCTTCTCATAGGAAGTGAGAGCGTCCATTGCATTGCCGTGCTGTGCGCTCTGCAGCCGCTGCTGGATCAGCGGCGCCACCGCCTTGGCGTTCTCCCGCATCGCCTCCGCCACTTTGGCCCAGAGCGGCTCCTGCGCGGGTGTGATGCGCAACCGGTCGTGGAGATATTGGATGCGTGCGGCGATCGGGTCGAAAGCCGGCTGGATGGCGCGCTTCTCGGGCGAGGGCGCCTCTGGCGGCGTCGCACTCTCGGAGCCCGGGCCCGAAGACGCACCGCCGGTGGTGCTGCCAACACCTTCCTCTTGCGCGAAGCTCTCAACCGGGAGGCTGCCGAGGGCGATCCCGCAGGGAAGCGTCGCCGCTGCGAGGGCGCACGCCAGAGCTTTCGAACGGCGATAGGTCATATGCGACCCCCTTCGGGGATCGAGGCGCGATGCTCGCTGCCGCCATCACTGCACTTAAGGCGCACGCTGGGCCTGTGCAAGCCCCGTTTCCATGCTGCGCCGTGATGATAGGCTGACCCGCGCCACTATCTCCAGAGTGTCTTCCCCCTTCGGCGGCGAGCGGATATTTTTGCCGTTTCCCCCGCCATGGAGGCGCGCATGCGTTCCCTCACCGTTGCTCTCGGCGATTACGGCCTCACGCGGCCGCTCAAGGACGGCAGCGTGCCGCTTGGCCGCCTGAAGCTCGATTTCGTCTCGGTCGAGCCGATCACGGCAGCGATGCGGCGCATGGTGCGCGGGCTCGACTTCGATGTCTGCGAGATGGCGTTCACGACCTATCTCTGTGCCAAGGCGCTGGGCAAGCCCATCACCGCCCTGCCGGTATTCCTGACGCGGAATTTCCATCATCGCGCCGCGGTCTGCACCGTGGCGTCCGGCATCGCCTCGCCGCGGGATCTCGCCGGCCGCGCGGTGGCGGTCAATCGCGGCTACACCGTCACCACCGGCCTTTGGGTGCGTGGCATCCTCAGTCGCGAATACGGCCTCGATCTCGACAAGGTCACGTGGCTCCCCACCGATGAGGAGCATGTGGCGGAGTATCGCGCGCCCGCCAATGTCGATTATTCCAGCCGCGGCAAGACGGTCGAGGAGCTGCTGCTGTCGGGCCGCTGCGACGCGGCCGTCGGCGATATCCGCAGCTCGTCGCCGGCGATCCGCCCGCTCATCGCCAATGCACGAGACGTGGGTGCGGCATCCTTCCGCAAGACCGGCATCTACCCGCTCAACCATGCCGTGGTGGTGAAGGACGCGTTGCTCGAGCAGGATCCCGCGCTGGCGGCGGAGCTCGTTGCCCTGTTCGAGACCGCCAAGGTGCGCTACCTCGCGCATCTCGCGCGCGGCGCCGAGCTTTCCGCCGCCGACCGGGCGGCACAGGAGCTGGGCGCGGTGGTCGGCGATCCCTTCCCTTACGGCATCGACGCCAATCGCAAGGCGCTCGATGCCATTCTCGACTTCGCCGACGAGCAGCATGTGACGCCCTCGCGGCTGCGTCTCGACACGCTCTTCGCACCGCTGCCGGCGGCGGCCTAGCGTTTCTCTATCGATCGGCACGAAGCTGGCGCCGGCCAATATCGGCGATAGCGCGCCTGGGGCGCCAACGCTTTCGTACGCCCGCTTCAGGAAATTGGAACTAAGTTCCGTTTTCGTTGACGACGCCGGGCCGCGGTCCTACCGTTGGCAAAGTCGCCCGCAAACGGAGGAGACCCATGCTCTCGCCCGCCGACAATGAGCTGCTGACGCGCACCGGGCCGGGCACGCCGATGGGCGAGTTCGTGCGCCGCTTCTGGGTGCCGTTCCTGCTGAGCCGCGAGCTCATCGAGCCGGATGGGCCGCCGCGGCGGGTCACCCTGCTCGGCGAGAAGCTGGTGGCGTTCCGCGACAGCGCCGGGCGCGTCGGGCTGCTCGACGAGCATTGTCCGCACCGTCTTGCCAGCCTGTTCTTCGGCCGCAACGAGGAATGCGGCCTGCGCTGCATCTATCACGGCTGGAAATTCGACGTTTCCGGCGCCTGCGTCGAGCTGCCCTCGGAGCCGGCGGGGAGCCCGCTGCAGCGCAAGGTGCGGATCAAATCCTATCCCGTGCGCGAAATCGGCGGCGTACTCTGGACCTTCATGGGACCCGAAGGCGCGGCGGGCGAAATCCCGGCCTTCGAGTGCCTCAGCGTGCCGGAAAGCCACCGCTTCGTTTCGCAATGGATGCAGGAGTGCAACAACATCCAGGCGATCGAGGGCGAGATCGATTCGGCGCATGTGAGCTTTCTCCATCGCCGCTTCGACAAGCAGAACGCGCCCAAGACCTCGATCGTCGGCGAGTATTTCCGCTCCGACACCGCGCCCAGCTGGCGCATCGATCCGACACCCTATGGCCTCGTCGCCGCGGCGCGGCGCGGCGTTGACGGCCAAGCCTATTGGCGCATGAACCAGTTCCTGTTCCCCTTCTACACGATGATCGCGCCATCGCATGTCGGCGGCACCATGACCACCCGCATGTGGGTGCCGCGGGATGATGAGAGCTGCTGGGTGATCTGCTTCAGCTATTGCCCCGACCGGCCGCTCACCGAGCAAGAGGTCGCGAATTTCCGTGCCGGTGAGAATTCGCACCCCGTCCTCATTCCCGGTACGATGCGCCAGCGCGCCAACCGCGATAACGACTATCTCATCGACCGCACGCTGCAGCGCACGACGTTCTACTCCGGCATCGCCGGCGTCCGCGCCCAGGACACCGCCATGACCGAGAGCATGGGAGGCATCGTCGACCGCAGCCTCGAGCATCTCGGCACCAGCGACATCGCCATCATCGCCATGCGCAAGGCAATGCTGGCCGCGGCGCGGAAGCTTTCTGCCGGCGAAGCGCCGGTTGCGGCGCGCGGCGGTTCGCTCTACGCCGTTCGTTCCTGGTCGGCGATGCTGCCTGCCCACCTCGCCTACGACGAGGATCCGGCGGTGATCCGCGCCATGCGGACCGCGCCGATCGAGGCGTCCGCCGCCGAATAGCGCGGACGGCGAGGCCAAGCCGCGGCAAGTCCGGCTTGACCGGGGCGCGCGCCTCGCGCATCCTTTGCCGACAATTAAATGAAAAAATGAAACTGGCTTTCATTTGCGGCGTCGCCGCGTCCCCGGGAGGGCCG
>JASHUO010000843.1 GCA_030039975.1 Alphaproteobacteria bacterium | reverse complement strand
GTGATGAGCACCGCCAACGGCACGGCGCGGGCGGCGCCGCTGCGCTTGCGCAGCCTGCGTCTCGGCCAGCTCGAGGTCGAGGACGTCCCCGCGGTGGTGATGGAGCAGCCGATGAGCGTGTCGCTGCTCGGCCTCAGTTTCTTGAACCGGCTCGACGGCTACAGCATCCGCGACGGGCGCCTTACCCTCGATTGGTGAGCATTGCGCGCCGGCGCGGGCGGCTCTAGATCAGAGCCCGTGTCGCCCGAGATCACACTCAGCGTCCTCGATCAATCGCCGATCCGCGCCGGGGGCAGCCCGGCCCAGGCGATCGCCGAAACCGTCGAGCTCGCCCGCACCGCCGAGCGGCTCGGCTACCACCGCTATTGGGTCGCCGAGCATCATTCCTCGGCCGGACTCGCCGGCGCCGCGCCCGAGATCCTGGTCGCGCGGCTCGCCGCCGTCACAACGGCGATGCGCATCGGCAGCGGCGGCGTCATGTTGAGCCATTACAGCGCGCTCAAAGTGGCCGAGACCTTCCGCATGCTGGAGGCGCTTTATCCCGGCCGCATCGATCTCGGCATCGGCCGCGCGCCGGGGAGCGACTATGTCACCGCCCGCGCGCTGCAGCATGGGCCGGGCGCGCTCGGCATTGAGCACTTCCCCGGCCAGATCGCCGATCTCTTAGGCTTCCTGCGCGATGCCATGCCCGCAGGACATCCCTTCGCCGGCGTCCATGCGGAGCCGCGCGGGCCGGGCGCGCCGGAGCTGTGGCTGCTCGGCTCGAGCGACCAGAGCGCCGCCTATGCCGCACATTTCGGCTGCGCCTTTTCCTTCGCGCATTTCATCACCGATCAGGGCGGCCCGGCGGTGATGGGAGCCTATCGCGAGCTGTTTCGCCCATCGCCCTGGCTCGCCGCGGCCGAGGGCAGCATCGGCGTTTTCGTGCTCTGCGCCGACAGCGAGGCCGAGGCGCGCCGCCTCGCGCTGTCGCGCGATCTCTGGCGCTTGCGCCTCGACCGCGGCGAGCTCGGCCCCTTTCCCTCGATCGAGGAAGCCGAGGCTTATCCCTTGAGCCGCGAGGACCGGCTGCGCCTCGCCTTCAACCGGCGCCGCCAGGTGGTCGGTGCGCCCGAACAGGTGAAGGAGCAGCTCACGGCGCTGGGCGCGCTCTACGACGTCAGCGAGTTCGTCGTGGTTACGATTTGTTACGACTTCGCCGCGCGGCTGCGGTCCTACGAGTTGCTGGCGCAAGTCTTCGGTCTCGCTCCCCGCAGCTGACGGGCGTCCGCCGCATAGCTGGGCAGCTATCCGCGCATATGTCCTTGTCGGATATAGGAATTCCCAGCGCAATTGGCCTGTGCGCTTGGTCACAGGCCGGACCATACCCCGGTGCCATGCTGCGTCGCAGCGTCGCGTCTGGACAAACTCCAGGCGCTTCCTACGTAGAACTCGTCGTGTGTCTGCCAGAGGTTGCGGGATGGATCGCATCATGAGCTTGCAGGCTTTCGTCCAGGTGGTCGATAGCGGCAGCTTTTCCGGCGCAGCAAAGCGGCTTGGCGTGTCGCCGGCCGTGGTCACGGGCCATGTGCAGGCGCTCGAAAAACGGCTGGGCGTGCAGCTGCTCAACCGCACCACGCGCAAGGTCAATCTCACCGAGGTCGGGCGCGGCTTCCACGACCGCGCGCGTCGCATCCTCGGCGAACTCGAAGAGGCCGAGAGCGTGGCGAGCGCCCAGCAATCCTCGCCGCGCGGCACGTTGCGTCTCAACACTTCGGTGTCGCTGGCGCGGCTCGTGACGCCGCTCATCAGCGACTACGTCTCGCTCTATCCCGATGTCTGCTTCGAGCTGGTGATGAGCGACCGCATGGTCGATATGGTGGAAGAAGGCTTCGATTTGGCGCTGCGCAGCGGCCCGCTGCCGGATTCGAGTCTGATCACGCGGCGCTTGGGCGTCGGTCGACTCGTGCTCTGCGCCGCGCCGGAGTATCTCGCCCGCCATGGGCGGCCGGAGCGGCCGGAGGATCTCACGGAGCACAATTGCCTCATCTACATCAACTCGCATCTCGAAGGCCGTTGGCGGCTCAGCGGGCCTGACGGCGAGCACGATGTCGCCATCGCCGGCAATCTGCGCAGCAACAGCGTCGAAGGGTTGCGCGCGGCAGCGCTTGCCGGGCTCGGCATCTGCCTGTTGCCGACGGTCAATATCACCGAGGATCTGGCGGCGGGGCATCTGGTGCGGTTGCTGCCGGATTATCGCACCACCGAGGTGGTGCTGCAGGCGGTCTACCCGCCGGGGCGGCACGTGCCGGTGAAGGTGCGTACCTTTATCGATTTCCTGGTCGAGCGCCTGTGCCAAGGCCGCGTCACGCCGATGTTACCGAAGGTCGCAAATATGTGATGTCTCGGGCCTCGGCGATTAGTCGGCGTCGTTGAATAGTCTATTCACGGGGCCGGCAATTGTTGGAGGCAGCGGCGAGGCTCATCTCTCCCGCAGTGAAGTGATCGGCGCGAGATCTCGTGCCGCAAGAAGAAACAGGAGAGACCCCGATGGACTCTACTTTCGGCTTCGGCCGGCCGACGGCGCTCGCCGGCGCGGTGACCCTGCCAAACTCGGCTCCCGGCCTCGCGACGGCGCTTGCCGCATCGCTGTTCCAGCCGGAGCGGCGCGACAGGAGCGAGTCGCGGCGAGAGACGGCGCGCCGGCCGCAACCGGCGAATGATCGCCACGGCCGCGTCGGCGCCCTGCTGAGCGGGATCTATCGCTTCGGCGCGCCGGCGAACTGCCGCTAGCTTTCCCCGGAGCCGCGCTGCAGACGACAGCGCTGCGGAAATCTGCTAGAAGCCTGCGCCAGCTCGAGCCGCAGACGAATTCCGTGACCGCTCTACCGGCGCTTCAAGGCGTCATCATTCCGGTGACGCCGTTTCAACAGAACTGCTCGCTCGTGTGGTGCAGCGAGACCAAGCGCGCTGCGGTGGTCGACCCCGGCGGCGACATCGACCGCATCCTTGCCGCCGCCGAGGCGCAGGGCGTCGTCATCGACAAGGTGCTGGTGACGCATGGTCATCTCGATCACGCCGGCGCCGCGGCGGCGCTCGCCGAAGAGTTCGCCATCCCGATCGAGGGGCCGCAACGCGAGGACGCGTTCTGGATCGATCGCATCGCCGAGCAGGGCGCACGCTACGGCATGACCCACTGCCGGCCGTTTACGCCCGACCGCTGGCTCGAAGACGGCGACAGCGTCACCATCGGCGCACAGACGCTCTCGGTCCATCACTGCCCCGGTCATACGCCGGGCCATGTCGTTCTGCACCACGCGCCCTCGCGCCTCGCCTTCGTCGGTGACGTTCTCTTCCGCGGCTCCGTCGGACGCACCGACTTCCCCCGCGGCGACGCCAAGGCGCTGATTCGCTCGATCACGACCAAGCTCTGGCCGCTCGGCGACGATGTCACTTTCGTTCCGGGCCACGGCCCGCTCTCGACCTTCGGCCAGGAGCGGCGGGACAACCCCTTCGTGGCCGACCGGGTCCTTGGCGCGGGCGGTTAATGAAAGGTTAAACTTTTTCACCTCTATGATGGCGCCGGCGAAGTGCGTAGAGGCCGGAGCCAGCACCTTTATGGCCAATGTTCAGACGGCGGTCGTCTTCCCGCTGCTCGATTGGTTCATCCCCGGGAAATTGCGCCAAGACCCGACGGTCCACCGCCGGGCGCGCATGTATGTGCTGGCGCATGTTTTCGGCACGCCGCTGGGCTTCGTGCTCGCCGCCTATATCGGCGGCATCGACCCGCATCGCGGCGCCGCCTATTGGACGATCGTCGCGCTGCTGGTGGCGTTCTACGTCTATCCCTTTGTGCTGCGCGCAACCGGATGGCTGGCGCCGCTGTCGCCGGTCTCGGTGCAGCATCTGACCTTCGTGATCCTCTTCGCCTCCTTCCACTATGGCGGCGGCAGCTCGCCCTTTCTCACCTGGATCGGCGTCGTGCCGCTGTCGGGCGCCTTCTATCTCGGCGGCCACCGGCGCCTTCGCCTGTTGACGCTGATGATGATCTTCGTGCAGGTGATGGTCTTTTACGTCATCCGCGAAGCCGGCGTGCCCTTTCCGCAGCATGTCCCGCTCGCGGCGCTGTCCGGCGTCGGCATCATCTCGGCGCTCTGCACCTGCTGCTTCGTCGCGCTCATGGCGCTCTACTATGCCAGCATCGTCGCGGCGCAGCAGCGGCAGTTCGAGCGCGAGGTCGCCAGCCATCGACTCACGGAAACCAAGCTGCGCCAGGCCAAGGAGGACGCCGAGCGCGCCGACCGCGCCAAATCGGCCTTCCTCGCC
This sequence comes from Alphaproteobacteria bacterium, assembly GCA_030039975.1. GTDB lineage: Bacteria > Pseudomonadota > Alphaproteobacteria > ATCC43930 > CGMCC-115725 > DAHUYF01. The sequence continues at coordinate 4,711 of JASHUO010000843.1, read as the reverse complement.
AATACCAGCCACGAGCTGCGCACGCCTTTGAACGCGATCATCGGCTTCTCCGAGGTCATCCGCAACGAGACCTTCGGCGCGATCGGCAATGCCCGCTATCTCGAGTATCTGAAAGACATCCATGACAGCGGCAACCATCTCCTGCGCATCATCAACGACATTCTCGACCTGTCGAAGATCGAGGCCGGCAAGGCGACGCTCGACAAGGAGGAACGCGTCGAGCTGGCGCCGACCATCGAGGCGGCGCTGCGCATGGTCCAGTCCCAGGCCGCCGCCGAGCATGTCGCCATCGCCGTCGAGCTCGCCGCGGCGCTGCCGGCGGTCAGCGGCAGCTCGCGGATGCTGCAGCAGGTCTTCATCAACCTCCTCGCCAATGCCGTGAAGTTCACGCCGGCGAGCGGCAAGGTCACGGTGCGCGCCGACCGTCGCGGCGAGGATTGGGTCGCGATCATCATCAGCGACACCGGCATCGGCATGAGCGATGCGGATATCGGGATCGCCCTCACCGCGTTCGGCCAGGTCGACAGCAAGATGGCGCGCCGCTACGAGGGCACCGGGCTCGGCCTGCCGCTCGCCAAGGCGATCGTCGAGCTGCATCGCGGCCGCCTCGAGATCGAGAGCCATCCGGGGCGAGGCACGACCATCCTCGTGATCCTGCCCGCGCTGCGCGAGCTCTGGCCGGCCGTCCCGCCGGCCCCCGAGCCCGCGACGGCAGGCGATTCTTAGTGCGTCCGTGAAGCGGCGCCTGTCGAAGGACGCACGGCATTGATCCCAGCGTTTATCAGATAAATTCGCCCCAGCGCCGGGAGCGAGCTACGCCCCCGGTGTACACCGGGGACATTTTTTTCGAGCGACGCTCCCGGCGCCGGGCGTGGTGAGTCACACGGGAAATAGTCTCCACGATGTCAAAGAGCGCGGGTCGTGAGGATGATACCACTGCACCCCACGGCCGCGCGCTTTGCTGCGACCAGCTTAGCTGCGGCGATCGGCCAGGTCGCTGGGCTCGGGAGAGGTCGGGTGCCTCTCATCATCGGTTATCGCCTCCGGCTGCTCGCGCAGCATGCCGGCGCGCAGCTGCTCCGCCGCCTCGCGCAGCTTGCGGTAGGAGCGGATGCTCACCGGAATGGAGCCGAGATAGAGGACGCCGATGAGGAGCAGCGTGCCCCAGGGCTCGGTGGTGAGGAAGGCGGCCAATCCGCCGATCACCAGCAGCATCGGCAGCACCCATTCGGCCGGAACGCGGAAGCGCTTGAACGAGAAGGTGGGGATGCGACTCACCATGAGCGCCGCGACGCCGGCGAGGACGAGGCCGTTGACATAGGGCGAGCGGAAGAAGGCCAGCTCGAACTCGAAGCTGACGAACATCGGGATCATCACCAGCCCGGCGCCGGCGGGGGCGGGGACGCCGGTGAAGAAATTATAGGCGTAAGGCGGCAGCTCGGCGCCGAGCTGCGTGTTGAAGCGGGCAAGCCGCAAGGCGCAGCAGACGCCGAACAACAGCACCAGCGCCCAGCCGAGGCTGGCGAGCTGCGACATGGTCCAGAGATAGAGCAGCACCGCCGGCGCCACGCCGAAGCTGACGAAATCGGAGAGCGAATCGAGCTGGGCGCCGAAGGGCGAGGTGACCTTGAGCAGCCGGGCGATGCGTCCATCGATGCCGTCGAGCACGCCGGCGATGATGATCGCGGCGGCGGCCGATTGATATTTCCCGGTGAGCGCCAAGCGGATCGCCGTCATGCCGGCGCAGAGCGCCAGCAGGGTCAGGATGTTGGGAATGAGCCGGTTGAGCGACAGGCTGGTGATCGGCCGGACGCGGATGCGGCGCGGGCGGCGCATCAATGGGTCACTCCCCGCCGCGGCGGCTCTTGCGCGCGCGCATCGGCGATGACGGTCTCGCCGCCGATCATGCGCTGCCCCTCGAGCGCCAGCACCGCCCAGCCGGGCGGCAGGTAGAGATCGGTCCGGCTGCCGAAGCGGATGAGGCCGAAGCGCTCGCCGGCGACGACCTCCTGGCCTTCGGCGGCGGTGCAGACGATGCGGCGCGCGACGAGACCGGCGATCTGCACCACGGCGATGTCGGCGCCCTCGCCGGTGGCGAGGCGGATCGCCATGCGCTCATTCTCCTCGCTCGCCTTGTCGACGCTGGCGTTGAGGAATTTTCCGGCGTGATAGGCGCGTTTCACGACGCGGCCGGCCATCGGCATGCGATTGACATGCACGTCGAAGACGTTGAGGAAGATGCCGATGCGCAGCATCGGCGCCTCGCCGAAGCCGAGCTCGGCCGGCGGCGCCGCCGGACCCACCGACACCACCCGCCCATCGGCCGGCGCGATCACCAGCCCGTCGCGTTGCGGCGTCACGCGCCAGGGATCGCGGAAGAAATAGGCGCACCACGCCGTGCCGACGACGCCGAGCCAGCCGAGCGGCGCGGCGAGCCAGAACAGCAGCGCTGTCAGCGCCGCGGCAATGGCGAGAAAGCGCCAGCCGTCGGGATGGATCGGTGACAGAACCTCTCTCAGCACGCGTGCCGCCTCCTGTTGCGGGCGCGCGACGTTAGAGCGAACTTCGCCGAGGGGGAAGCATTTCCTTACTCGTCAGCCCCGCGAAAGCGCGAAACCGCGCGTCGTCGCTACCGTCCCTCGCGCCGCCAGGCGGCGATGAAGGCGCCGAGCGCCAGCAGCAGCGCCAGGAAGCCCGGCAACAGCGGGATTTCCTTGACGCCGGTGACGATGTAATCGCCATTGGCGCGGAAGCCCATCCAGTTGCGCCCGGCGGCGCCGCGGTCGGGATCGACGCGGCGGGCTTCCGGCACGGTTCCGGGCCCGACCCAGAAGATGCCCCCGCCCGTCGCCGCGACCGCGCCCTTGAGCTTCTGGTCGGTGGTCCGGACATCGGCGAGCTCGATCGGGTTGAGCGCGCCGGCCGCGGCCAGTGTCGTGCGTGTGCCGTCACTGACGCGGTAGAGCCCGCTTTCGCTGATCGGCAAGCTGCCGGTGCTCTCGCCGCCATGGCTGGGCGTGAGTTTCAGCGTCTCGAGCTTGCCGCCCGGGCCGGTGACCTGCACCGGATGGTCATCGGGCTCGAGCGACTGGCGCGTCACCACGAGGCGGTTGCCATCGACCGTCGCACGCAGATCGTTCTCCTCGAGGTCGGGCTCTTTCATCAGCCAGTAGACGACGCGGCGCAGCAGCTCGGATTGCGGTCCGCCGCCCTCGAAGCCGCGCGTCCAGAGCCACATCTGATCCGAGAGCAGCTGTGCGACGCGGCCCTTGCCCTCGCGGTCGAGCACCAGCAGCGGCTTGCCCTCATAGCCGCTCATCACGGTGACGCCGCGATGCGGCTCGGCCTCGACATGGCGGAACCAGCGGCCCCAGCTCGGCGGTGTCTTGCCGTCGCCATTGTCGCCGGGGAGGTCGGCGGTCACGGGATCGCGCTCGCCCACGGGAGTGACGCGCGGCTGGAAGCCCTGCTCGTAGACATTGCCGGTCGGCTCCGCCGGCAGCACCGCCCCCAAGGGCGTGCGATAGAGGCTCATCGGCGTGCCGAAGCTCGGCCCTGCCGCCTCGAGCAGCGCGCCGCCATCGCGGACATAGCGCGCGATGTTCTCGAGATAGATCGGCGGCAGGATGCTGCGGTGGCGATAGCGGTCGAAGATGATGAGATCGAACTCATGCAGCTTGACGTCGAACAGCTCGCGGATCGGGAAGGCGATCAGCGACAGCTCGCGGATCGGCGTGCCGTCCTGCTTCTCCGGCGGGCGCAGGATGGTGAAGTGGATAAGGTCGACCGAGGGATCCGATTTGAGGATGTTGCGCCAGGTGCGCTCGCCCTGATGCGGCTCGCCGCTCACCAGCAGCACTTTCAGCCGGTCGCGCACGCCGTTGACGACGAAGGCCGCGCGGTTGTTGTCGAGGGTGAGCTCATGCGGCCCGGCATCGACCGAAAGCTCGAAGACATTGGGTCCGCCATGGTCGATGTCGACATTGATCGGCACGTCGCTCCCGACCGGGACGAGCCGCGTGGTCGGCGGCCCGCCATCCTTGCGCAACGTGAGGCGCGCCTCGTCGCCCGGCGTCCCCTCGGGCAAATCTTCGACCCGGACGACGACCTGCAGCTGCTTGCCGACGAGGCCGAAGCTTGGCGCTTCCTTGACCACCAGGCGGCGATCGGCCTCGCCGGGCTTGCCGGTGAGCAGCACGTGGAGCGGCGCTTTGAAGGTCAGCCGGTTGGTCGGCGGCACGTCATGCACTTCGCCGTCGGTGATCATCACCGCGCCGGCGACGCGCTCGCTCGGCACGTCGGCGAGCGAGCGGGTGAGCGCGGTATAGAGCCGGGTCCCGTCATCGGCGAGCGCGGCGTTGGGATCGGGCGCGCCGGCATGAACGATGCGGATATCGAGATCGTGGAAGCGGTGCAGCTCGTCGGTGACGCGCTGCAGCGCTTCGGCGGCATAGCGCTGCCGCTCGCCGATGCGCATGCTCGGGCTGTCATCGACGACGACCGCGGCGACATCGCTTTGCGGCTGGCGCAGCTCCTCGACCAGCGACGGATTCGTCAGGATCAGCAGGAGCAGGGCCAGCGCGAGCACGCGCCAGACCAGGCCGCGCGCGCGGCGCCAGGCGCCGAAGGCGAGGAAGAGCACCGCCAGCGCGGCAAAGGCGATGATCGCCGCCCAAGGCAGCAGCGGCGCGGTGGCGATGCTGTAGCCGGC
>JASHUO010000842.1 GCA_030039975.1 Alphaproteobacteria bacterium | reverse complement strand
GAGCGGCTCGGCCATGTGCGGACAATGCGGCGGGAACGCCACGCATTCCTCCGCGACCCGCGCGGCGACGACCGCGATGCCGTCGACATCGAACCGGCTGAGGCCATCCTCGCTGAGATCGCCCATGGCGCAGAGCCGCTTCCAAGCCATCGCCGTTTCTCCTCGGATGCTCCAGTCGGCCGTCAGATCGGGTAATGCGATCCCTTGTCGAGCCGGCGCGTGTCGAGAAAGACCGTGCGGTCGATGAAGAGGGGGCGCGCATCATCGAGCCGGAAGCGGTCATAGTACTTGCCGGCGAGGAACAGCTGCGTCTCGCCGGCATCGAGATGCGCGTTGATGCCGTCCAGCATCGTGCGGTGGCAGAGAAAGGAGCTGACCGCGGCGGCCGCGCTGCCGTCCTCCGCGATCTCGACCGTGTAGACGCTGACGTGCCGGCTGAGCTGCCCGTGATCCGTGTTGTGACGCGGCAGCATCTCGATCATCGTGCGCAAGCCTTTGACGTCATGCTGCAGCCACGTCATCCGCTTGCGGATTTCCGGGCTGTAGGTTTCGATCCGATAGGTGAAGTCGGGGGCGCAGAGCGCCAGCCAATCGGCGAATTTCTCCGCATCGAGCAGCAGCGCGGCGCGATAGATCAGCGCTTCTACCGCCGCCTTTGCGCGTTCCGGCTCGGTTACCATCGGCGTCACTCGGCGGCTGCGGGCGCGGCCTCGTCCGGGCGCGACGGCGACCGGCCCATGCGCCGCGCCCATTCGCCGTAGAAATGCCGCATGCCGATCTCGTCATGAATGGTGCCGTCCTCGCGCCTTCCGTGCAGGATCCGCCGCGGCTCGGTGCCGGGACGCATCGTCACCCCTTGGCCGGTGATGCCGAGGAGATCCTCGTGCAGATTGCGGCCGAACGGTCCCCAGATGCTGTTGTGATCGGCGATGCGGCGCGCGCGCTCTTCCGGCGTGTCGCGCTTCAAGCCGAGGCCGCGGAACTCGATCATCACGCAATCCGGCGCGAGCGGCGTCATCGTGTCGACGCGCAGCGACGAGCCGCGGATGTTGTAGGTGGTGCCCGGAAACAGGTCGATCATCTTCCAGCCGTTGCGCGGCATGCCGGGGAAGGACAGCGGCCGGTCGCCGGTGCCCTGATAGGCGTCGTATTTCACCTCCATCGAGCCCACGGTGCAGTGGCCGTTCGGGAAGGCTGTGTAGCGACGATCGAAGTAGCCCTTCTGCATCATGCTCGTGGCGCGGTTAAAGTAATGCATGTAGTCGTGATAGAACTCGCTGTTGGTGTCGTGCCACAGCTTGTAATTGCTGCGGATCACAGCCTTGTGATAGTGGAAGATGTCGAGCGGCTCGGTCTCGAGCTCCTCGCGCATCAGGGCGAAGGCGTCGCCGACGAACTCGGCAAGCGGCATCACGCCCTGGTCGAGCGACACCCAGACAAAGCCGCCGAAACCTACCGTGCACGGCACCTCCGTCAGCCCCACATCCTCTTTGCTCAGCCGATCCTGATAGCCCTGCTTCTGCCGCGGGATCTCGACGCAGCGGCCAAAGCCATCGAATTGCCAGGCGTGGAACATGCACGTCATGTGATTGGCGTTGCCCGACGGTTCGGCCGCGGACAAGTTGCCGGCCGGCTTGCGCACGATCAGATTGCCGCGATGCGGGCAGATATTGAGGAAGGCCCGGACCTTGCCGTCGCTGCCGCGCAGGATGACCACGGGCTCGCGCGCGAGCGTGAGGGTGCGGAAGTCGAGCGGCTCGGACAGTTCCGATTCGTGGACGGTGGCGAGCCACGTCTTCTTCCAGATCTTCTGCAGCTCTTCTTCGAAGAGCGCGGGATCGCTGTAGATGCGGCTGTCGACGAAAGGCAGCGCTTCGTTGCCGTAGCTGCTCATATCCGCTGTCATTCGTCCCCCCGTCCGCGTCACCGGCGCGATGGTGCCGCGAGCGTGCCGGCGCGCGCGATCGATGCCTTAGCCCGGAAGCACCGCCGAGCTTCCCGGTTTCAGGGTGGAAATGGTGCGGGGAGGGCGGGCATTTGTAAAGCTCATTCGCACCATGATTCGCGGCGCTGCCCGAACGGCGTGAGCAGAGCATCGCTGATGCAAGTCACGCGATAATAATTACAACGCCGATCGCGAGCTCTCAATCTTCCATGGATAATAGCGCGCTCTCGCTGCTACAGTGTGAGCGCGTGGCCGAAAAAGCCGCGCCGATGTCGTCGCTAGCCTCGGTCCATGGGAGCGGAGATGCAGCGTCGTCAATGGCTTGTCGGGTTGTTGGCGCTCGCCTTGGCGGCGTCCGGGTCGGCCCGCGCGGCGGCGCAGGAAAACTATGGCGCGCCGGGCACGCCGATAAAGCTCGCCGTGGGGTATCAGCCCTACTACACCGAGTCCTGGTCTGGGGTCGTCATCAACGGCCTGCAGCTGTGGAAGAAGTACCTGCCCCCCGGCTCCGAGGTGGAGTTCCAGGTAGGGTTGCAAGGCGCCGTCATCGTTGGCCAGCTGCTCGCCGACAAGCAGCAGATCGGCTACATGGGCGACATGCCGGCGCTGGTGGCCACCAACCGCAGCGACGTTGCCGATATCCGCCTTGTCGCCGTGCTCGGCATCTCCGAGCAGCAATGCAATATCTTCCTGGTGCGCAGCGACGCGCCGGTGTTCGAGACGCCGGCGGAATTCTTGAAATGGCTCGACGGCAAGGTGGTGGCCTCGCCGCATGGCAGCTGCACCGACCGCTTCGCCCAAGCCGTGTTCCGCAAGAACGGCGTCAAGCCGGCGGAGTATCTCAACCAGAACATCGAAGTCATCAGCACCAACTTCAAGGTCAAGAAGCTCGATGCCGCCGTGATCTGGGAGCCGACGGCGTCGAAGCTGGTCGCCGAAGGCACGGCGCGCCGGGTCGCCAGCGGCGTCGATTTCCACGAGGGCGATGCCGGTTTCCTCGGCATGCGGCACGACCTGATCGAGCAGCGCCCGGACGTGGTGCGCGCCTGGCTCGAGGCGGAGCTCGACGCGCAGATCTTCCTGGCTGATCCCAGGAATGCCGATGCCGTCGCCAAGATGGCCGAGGCGCAGACCACGGGCATGAGCAAGAAGACGCTGTGGATGTCGCTCTACGGCGACTACCCCCGGGATGCCGGCGGTGCCGCGATCAA
>JASHUO010000841.1 GCA_030039975.1 Alphaproteobacteria bacterium | reverse complement strand
CTCCATGACGGCCCAATTGCCCACGATGTCCCAACGCGTCAGCGCGTAAGCGCGCGAGACCCGCGGCACCAAAGTGGCGAGGCCCTTACCTCTATGATCGGGCCTGACCCACACGGCGCCGCCACCCATCACGCGACCGCGGATGCGCCGCGCCGAGGGCGCCTCCACCGCGATCGAATCGCCGTTCGCAAGATGCGGTGCTGGATCGCGGAAGAAGGCGCGTAGCGAAGCTAGCTCCTGCTCAAGCGTCGTATCCCGCCAATCGTAGAGATGCCCGGCGTGGGTAGCGACAGGGCATCCGCGCTCGTCGAGCGCCTCGACCCAGAAGGAGTCATCCAAGCGCAGCCGATTGTGCGAAGGATCGAACATCGGAATGAAGGCGGGCCAGCTGTCGCGATGCTCGTGATTTATCTCCACCAGCCGGTCGAAATCGGCACGGAACCGGAGCCTCACGCCGCGCTCGCAAAGAGCGTTCTCGGCAATTTCGAAATACCGCGCCAGCACCGCGCGAGGGCCATGAACCAAGCTGATCTGATCGAGCAGCGATCCCGGATCGTAACGCATCCCCCACCCCCAACGATGGACAGCATGGCATGAATTCTCCCATTGATCGAGGGGGAGATTTTGAGGCAGCACTCGTCTACGGCTCCGTTCCGCTGCTCCGCCTCGGGTCGTCAGGTGCCTAGGCGATACCTCACCGGAGTCCGCTGACCGCGCTGTACCGGACCTTCAGCGCAGCGCAGTGATTGGCGGCTCGGTGCCAGAACCGGTCATTGGCAGAGGTCCTGCTGAGCAGACATTCGAGCGCGGGGGCCATCGTCAAACCTTTCACCGCCGAGACGCTGAAAACGAAAATACCAGCCGTCTTGGGCGGTTGAACCGCCGCCACGTGCTCGCTCCTGCGGAAGTTCCGGCGCGATCGTATCCGCTACGGCTTGGTGGCGCATCTTCCCAATTGGCGACCGTCCTGATCCTCGGCGACGCTGTCGCCACTGGCCTGTGGGGTCTAAAGTCGAGGGATGAAGATCACCCGACTGAAACGCGGCTACCGGATCAGCCTCAGCGATGGCGAATTCGAGGCGCTGTCGCTCCTGGTCGATCATGGCGTGAGCGCCAGCGTCGAGGAGGGCGACGAGTTTCTGGCGACTGCATCACCGGCGGCCAAGCGCGCCTTCAAGGGCCGCTTCGCGTTGCGCGAGCCGATGGAAGTCGACGAGAACCGACGACGTTCTCGGCCACGCGGTCGCTGAACCGCCGGAGATCGCCAAAGCCCTAAAGCCCCTCGAAGAAGACGAGATTTAGCTGCGCGTCCGCGATGCGGATCATGTCCTCGAGCGAGAGGCGCCGACTCTCACGGATCACGAGCTGTGCCGTTCCAGCGGTGGCAATCCGCTCCAAGGCTTGAGCCGCGTCATTGGCGGCGGTGCTGGCTTGCTTCCGCGAACAACGTGAGGTCGGCGACGAGGCCGTCGTCGCGCTCGATCGCGTACTGGCTCCGCCCGGCCTTGCTCTTCTCAAGAACCGCCAGGACGTCCTCGCTTCCCGTCTCGAAAATCCGCAGGTTGCGTTCGCCAACCTCGACCTCGGCGATCTTCCTCCGGAGCGTCGTCGGAGCTTCGATGCGAGGGCTGACGTCAACGAGGTCCATCAGGCCGGCCGCCGTGATGCCCGCCGCCTCGAGCCGGGCGCGCAGAGCGTCGGTCGCGGCCGTCCTGGACTTCTCCGCCGCCGCAGTCTCGGCGGCTATCGCCTCGGCGCGCCGCCGGCTGGCGGCGTGCTCGGCCTCGATCCGCCGCAGGAACGCCGAATCCGCGAGGTCACGCGTCTCGATCCAGACGGCCGCCGAAGTCCAGGCGCCGGCAAGCCATTCACCGATTTCCTTATCCGCGATCCGAGAGAGCCGCGCCGCGCGCAAGTCCGCTGCCCATCGCTTTTCGGCCGGAGCGCCGGTCAGCTCGGGCTGGAAAGGCCCGGCCGACCCCTGCGCGGCCGGTTCGGCGGGCGTGGACGCGGACGCCGCACGCTTCAACGACTCATATTGGCGTCGGTATTCCGCCTCCCATTCGTCGCCGCCTTCGTCGGGCAGGACGCCGTCTCGCTCGAGGAAGAGCCGGGTCGTAACTTCCAGCGCCATGTCGCGGAGCTTTCTCAGATCCATCTGCCGCCCTCTCCGAAGGATTCCCCTCCTTGACTCCGGCAATGGTGGACATCAAGCGGCCGTTCGAAGGCGACAGGATGCGGTCCGAGCCCGCTCGGCAGCGCCGCCCCGATGCGAACGGCGGAAGGTGATCATCGCGAGAGCTCTGGCGACCCACGACGCGCCGCTGGCCTCTCGCAGGTATCGTCCGACGCTGGTCCAGTTAGGCGCTCGGCCGCTCCAGCATCGCGGCGAGATCGTTGGCGAAACGATACGCGTCACCGGGCCAGCGCCCGGAGAGATAGTTGCCGTCGCGGACAGTGAATCCAGCATCGAGACTCTGCGGTGCGTCGCGCGCGATGCTTAGCGGCCCCGTAATGAAGTCTTCGGGGCGGGCCAGCACGGCGCGCACTTCTTCCTCTACGGTCAGCGGGTAGGTACGGTAATAGTCACCGAGAT
>JASHUO010000840.1 GCA_030039975.1 Alphaproteobacteria bacterium | reverse complement strand
CCGCAACAGCTGAACCCGTCAGGCACGACCTTTCCGTGGAACGGCACGCTCGCGATCACCGAGTTGCAATACTCCTATCCCTCGCTGGGCACGATGCTTTATCCCAACGAGTCAGAGCCGCTCGGACGCACCTATAAGCTTGGTTTCTGGTACGACACGAAGGAGTTTGCCGATCAGGAGATCGACAATACCGGCCTTTCGCTCGCCAACCCTGCGAGCACCGGGGTCCCGGAAATGCATCGTGGCAATTGGGCGGTCTACGCCGTCGGCGATCAGATCATCTGGGTCGATCCGGAAGAGCTCGACCGGACCCTGAACGTGTTCATCCGCCCGATGGGGACGCCGCTCGCCGATCGCAACCTGATCACTTTCAGCCTGAATGCCGGGATCGTCTTCCACGAGCCGATCCTGCATCGCGACGATGATACCTTCGGCATCGGCATGGGCTATGCCCATGTGAGCGGCCGCGCGGCCGCCCTCGACCGCGATACCGCGGAGTTCACTGGTTCCTTCACCCCGGTGCGCAGCGGCGAGACCTTTGTGGAAGTCACCTACCAGTACCAAGCGACACCCTGGTGGCAGCTCCAGCCCGATTTCCAATACGTGTTCAATCCCGGTGCGGGTATCGCCAATCCGAACGCCCCGACGCAGCAGGTCAAGGATGAGGCGGTATTCGGACTGCGCACCAACATCCTCTTCTGAACGGAGCATGGGCCGATGACGAGAGGGATCACGACGATGACGCGCACGCGGCGGCGATGCCGATCGGGGATCTGTGCGACCTTGGCCGCGTTGATCGCGGCTCCACTCCTGCTAACTCCCCGCGCCGAGGCGGCGGATCAGGGGTTCCTGGAAACCATTCACCGACACATCACCTGGACCTCGACGGTGACGGACAATGGCGACCTCAACCCCTACGCCGTCGTCGTCGCGCCGGTCTCTGCCGGCAAGGTCAAAAAGGACGACGTGCTGGTCACCAATTTCAACAACGTGTCGAACCTGCAAGGCACCGGCGGCACGATCGTCGATTACACCCCCTCCACCAAGAAGACGACGCTGTTCGCCAGCCTGCCGCAGCACCTGCCGCAATGTCCCGGCGGCGTCGGCTTGGGCACGGCAATGACCATGCTCAAGACCGGCTGGGTAATCGTTGGCAGCACGCCGAGCACCGATGGCACGACGCGCACCAAGGGCGACGGCTGCCTCCTGGTCCTCGATCCCAATGGGCAGCTGGTGACCGCCTGGACGGGTCCGAACATCAACGATCCCTGGGGCAATATGGCGGTGATCGACAAAGGGACGACGGCGATCCTGTTTATCAGCATGGCCGGGTTCGACGTTCCCGGCTATCAGGTCCGCGACCCGCAGACGGGCTATCCCGTCACCATCAACAAAGCGACGGTCCTGCGCCTCGAGCTGTCGATCCCGCAAGCCAAGCCGCCGGTGATCACCAGCCAGACAGTGGTCGCCAATGGCTTTGGCCAGCGCGCCGACCGCGACGTCTTCCTCATCGGCCCGACAGGGCTGGCCCTGGGCGCCGATGACACGCTCTATCTGTCGGACGCGCTCGGCAATCAGATCGTGGCGATTCCCGAGGCGATCACGCGGACGAGCAGCGCGGGGACCGGCCGAACGGTCACGAAGGACGGCCTTCTGAAGCGGCCGCTCGCGATGTGCGTCGCCCCCAACGGCGACCTCCTCGTGACCAACGCCAAAAACGGTCAGGTGGTGGAAGTCGATCCGCGAACCGGCAAGCAGCTCTATGCCCAGTGGATCGACACCAACCAGGCGCAGTCTCCGCCCGGAAACGGCGACCTCTTCGGCATCGCCATGACGCCGGACGGCAAGGGCTTCTATTACGTCGAGGACGACGTCAACACCTTGATGGAGGCCACGCGATGAACCGGCCGGAGGACGGCGAGCGCCGTGCGTCGCGTCGCGGCTTTCTGACCGGAGCGGCCGGCTTGGCCGCGGTCGCTGGCGTCGGCGTTCGTGCGGAGGCGGCCGCGCCGAACCCGCAATCGACCGAGCCGTTTTGGGGACTGCATCAGGGCGGCATCGTCACCCCGGCGCAAAGCCATAGCTACTTCGCGGCCTTCGATCTCGTCGAGACCAGGCGCGAGGACGTCGCCACTCTGCTGCGGGCCTGGACCGCCGCAGCCGCGAGGATGGCGAGCGGTCAGACGGCTCAGCCGCTCGACAGCGCGCTCAAGCCGGCCGTCGCCTCGCACGCCGGCGACGCTCAAACCAAAGGCGGCGATGCTTACGCGACGCCGGACTCAAGCACCATGGCCGCCGATACCGGCGAAGCGCTCGGCCTCTCGCCGGCGCGGCTGACGCTGACATTTGGTTTCGGCGCCGGGCTCTTCAGCAAGGACGGCAAGGACCGCTACGGCCTTGCGTCGCGCCGGCCTGCGGCGCTCGTCGATCTGCCGAAATTCGTCGGCGACCAGCTCGTCGACGGACATAGCGGCGGCGACCTTTCCGTCCAGGCTTGCGCGGACGATCCGCAAGTCGCGTTCCATGCGCTTCGCCAGCTCGCGCGGCTCGCCGACGGCGTCGCGCAGATCCGCTGGGTGCAGTCGGGCTTCATGCCGAATTTCAATGGCAAAGAAACGCCGCGCAACCTGATGGGCTTCAGGGACGGCACCAACAATCCACGGATCGGCGATCCCCAGGCAATGGCGAAGGTCGTCTGGGTCGGCGAGGAAGGGCCGGACTGGATGCGCGGCGGCAGTTACCTCGTCGCCCGCCGTATTCGCATCGCGCTCGAGCATTGGGATCGCATGCAGGTCGCCTTCCAGGAACAGACCGTCGGCCGGCATAAATATTCCGGCGCGCCGATCGGTAAGACAAAAGAGTTCGATGCGCTGGATCTCGACACGACCGACAAGGACGGCAACCCGGTCATTGCGCAAAATGCTCATGTCCGGCTCGCCGCGGCGGCGAGCAATGATGGCGCGCAGATCCTCCGCCGGCCCTATTCCTACAATGACGGCGTCGATTTCACCGCCGAGCGCTGGCCGCCCTGGCGGCAAGGCCAGGAATACGATGCCGGCCTGTTCTTCATCTGCTACCAGCGCGACCCGCGGACCGGCTTCATCAAGATTTTCGAGCGGATGGCGAAGTTCGACATGATGAACCAATTCGTCACCCATGTCGGCGGCGGGCTCTTTGCATGCCCCGGCGGCGCAGCAGAAGGCGAATTCATCGGTCAGCGCCTGTTCGAGACCGTCTGATGGCCGCCGACCAACACGCTCGTGATCACGACAAGGCGAGGCTTCCTCCCATGCGATACCGCCTGCCGCTCCTTATGCTTGTGTTCGCGCTCGCCGCGAGCGGACACGCCCGCGCCGAGGATCTCATGAACATCGACGTGTCGATCAGGGATCATCGCTTCACGCCCGCCGAAATCCACGTGCCCGCAGGAAAGCCCGTCACGCTCACCATCAAGAACGAGGACACGACGGTCGAGGAGTTCGATTCCTTGGCGCTCAAGGTCGAGAAAGTGATCGTCGGCGGCCGCACGGCGACGCTGCGGCTGCGGCCACTCGGCGCAGGGCGCTATCCCTTCATGGGCGAATACCATTCCGACACCGCCCAGGGCGTCGTCATCGCCCAATGAACATTTGTCTCTAAGGCGTCGAGCCATCGCGCCGGAACCCGGAACCCAGCACGGAACTTCCCTATGTATGTCTGTCTCTGTCACGGCTTCACCGACCGGCAGGTTCGCCGCATCGCCGCGCGGGCGGAAGGCTCGACCGCTTGCGTCTATCGCGCCCTCGGAGTTCGCCCGCAATGTGGCAAATGCGTGCCGATGGTGAGGGAGATCGTCCGCGGGGTCTCCGCCGCCCCAACCGATGGACTGGCCGATCCCGCATCATCGGCCTAAGCTTCGTTGCCGAGCGATGTCACGACCGGCGACCCCGATCCCATCGGCGGTCGCCTCAACCGATCAAGGGAGGCCGGTCATGCAGGGCGATCCCAAGGTGCTCCAGCACCTCAACGCGGTGCTCAAGAACGAGCTGACGGCCATCAATCAGTATTTCCTGCATGCACGGATGCTACGGCACTGGGGTGTCACCAAGCTCGGGAAACATGAGTACGACGAGTCGATTGATGAGATGAAGCACGCCGACCGCCTGATCAATCGCATCCTGTTCCTCGAGGGCGTGCCGAACCTCCAGGATCTGGACAAGCTTCTCATCGGCGAAGATGTCCAGGAAATCCTCGACTGCGACCTCAAGCTCGAACAGAAAGGCGTCAGCGGCCTTCGCGATGCCATCGCTTATAGCGAGTCGGTACGAGATTTCGCGACGCGTGACCTCCTCACCGATATTCTCGACAGCGAGGAGGAGGGCATCGATTTCATCGAGACCCAACTTGTGCTCATCACGAAAATTGGCTTGCAGAACTACATTCAGCTCCAATCCGAGGACGCCGATTAATCAGCCGCTCGGGGTCCCGCCATAGGCGCGCTCGAGGCCGGCAATGTCGAGCTTCACCATCTGCAGCAAGGCCTGCATCACGCGGCGCGACTTCTCAGGGTCAGGATCGCCCAAAAGTTGCGGCAGAACCTTCGGCACGATCTGCCAGGAGACGCCGTAGCGATCCTTGAGCCAGCCGCAGCGCTGGACCGCGCCGCCCGCCGCAAGTGCATCCCAGAGGTGATCGATTTCGACCTGGTCCGCGCAATCAACCTGGAACGAGATCGCGTGGGTGTACTCGAACCGCGTGCCGCCATTGAGGGCAAGGAAGCGCTGACCAGCCAGCGTGAACTCGACGACGAGCACACTGCCAGCCTTCCCGGCGGGACCATCGGACACACACTTCTGGACACGCTCGATGCGCGAGCCAGGCAGCAGCGACACGTAGAATTTCGCCGCTTCCTCGGCCTCGCCGTCGAACCAGAGACAAGGCGCTATCTTGGACACGGGTAAGACCTCCGGGTGCCGTCGCTGAGCAAAGGACGCTCGCGGCGACGCCAACCCGACGAAAGGAGAGAAATTTCCGTAGACGCTCGTCGAAGCGGGGCATACCGCCCCGTCGCGCCCGCGCCCCGAGACGCTAGGCCCGGTCCCAGCTCAACGGCGTTCGGCGAGCTGCTGGCGCGCGCTCAGCACGAAATCGATCGGCGAGCCGTCATCCGTGGTACGAAACGCGATCGGCGTCCCGGCATCATCCATCCAGACGAACTGGTGCTTGTCGCTCACCACCTCGTATTGGTGCGCCGTGCGGTCGAGGCCCGGCAGCTTCACCGGGACGAGCTCGCCACCGCTGACGTGCACAGGCTCGACTTTGCCGGTGCGCGTCGACATCATCACGCGCGAATCGAGCACCATGGTCGACCACGGGTTGGACGGGTGTACATCCGCGGGGGCGGTGATGGTTCCCGACGGAGTGCTGACCACGAAGGCGCCGTTTCGCGCCACGCCATGCACCGGGAGCGACTTGCCGTTGGTGACGGTGACGCCGTCGAAGGAGACCAGCGTCTGCCCATGCCAGCGCTCGATGCGCTGCGCCTCCTGACGGTACACGACGATGCCGAGAATCCGCACCGCGATGCGCAGCTCGCTCGTCACCTCGGTGTTGTCGCCGACGCGGTCGACGGTGTTGCTGTACGTGCCGATATCGCCATAAGTCGGATGGATGACACGATACTCGTACCGCTCCGGCGCAGCACAAGCCGGCGCCGCGAACGCGGCCGCGAGCGACAAAGCGGCGAAGAAGACGGCTCGACCCATATCGTGCTCGTAGAACCAGGCGCCCCAGAAGCCCCGCACCATACTAGAGCAAACAGCGAGTCCTGGCTATCGGCTCCCGCACCGCACGCATTCGGCGCCTCAGCTTGCGACCCAACGCCGCATCTCGCGCTGGACCAGGCGGTCCGCGGGCAAGGTTATGCGGACGATGGTACCGCGGCCGAGCGCGCTCTCGAGCGTGAGCGTGCCACCATGCAGTTCGGCCAGAGCGCGGGCCAACGGCAGGCCGAGGCCGGTGCCCTCGTAGCGCCGACTGAGCCGGCTATCGACCTGCCCAAAGGGCGAGAGCGCCCGCTCGATATCCTCAGCCGCGATGCCAATGCCGTTATCCGCGACCTCGATCACCACCCCGTGCTGGCTCTCAACTCGCGCCTGGACCAGAATCTCGCCGCCGGGTGGCGTGAATTTCACCGCGTTAGACAGCAGGTTCATGAGGACCTGCTTCAGCTTGCGCTCATCGGCACGCAGCAGCAGCAGCGCGTCGGGCAGCTCGGTCTTGAGCGTCAATTCGGCATTCGCGACGCGCTCGCGCAGCAGCAGGACGACGCTGCGGATGATGGTCTGGAGATCGACGATCTCCTCGACCAACTCAACGCGGCCCGCCTCGACCTTGGACAGGTCGAGAATGTCGTTGATGATGCCGAGGAGATGGCTGCCGGAACTGTGGATGTCCTGCGCGTATTCGGCATAGCGATCGGTGATCGGGCCGAGCAGCCGGTCGCGGATAATCTCGGCGAAGCCGAGGATGGCGTTGAGCGGCGTACGCAGCTCATGGCTCATATTGGCGAGGAACTCGGATTTGGCGCGGCTGGCGGTCTCCGCCTGCTCCTTCGCCTGGCGCAGGCTCCGCTGCGCCAGCACCTCGCGCGTGATGTCACTGGCGGTGCCGCGATAGCCGAGGAAGGCGCCGGCATCGTCATAGACCGGCATGCCGCTGACCGACCAGAACTGTTCGGCGCCGTCGCGGCTCCGGATCGAGTAAGAGAGGTCGCGGAAGGGTTGGCGCGCGGCCAGTACGGCGAGATGGCGCTGCCAGACCTCCTCGGCGGGGTCACCCTCGGCGACGTCGAGCAGCGTCTTGCCGATGAACGTCGAGACATCCACCGCCTCGCCCTGGGCGACGCGGCCGGAAACATAGCTCAGCCGATGATTGGTGTCCGTCTCCCAGAACCAGTCGGAGGCCACCTCGGCGAAATCGCGGAAACGCTGCTCGCTGCGGGCGAGCCGTTGCTCGGCGACGATGCCGCTGCGCAGGCTGCGCCAGCCAAGCCGGATGCCGAGGACGGTCAGGAGCGCGCTGCTCAGCACCAGGCCCCATATCGCCCAGGAGCGCGCCTCGCGCGCCGCCTCGCCCATATGAAGGGCAAAATCCCGCTCGAATGCGGTCAGCCGATCGTCGAGCGCATTGAGGCGCGTGCGGAAAGCATCGTGCCGCTCGGCGCCGATCGGCCCGGTGCTCGCCGCCTTCGCTATTTCCTCGGCGAGATCGGCGAGCTGGGCCACCAGAAGGTCGCTTTGCCGCCAATCCTCGACGGCGCGGCCCAAGGGCTGCCACCACGAGAACCAACGCAGCAGCGTCGACATCGCCGGGATGTCGCGCGGATCGTTGCCGCCGACGAGAAATCCGTGATAGGCGCTGGCAAAATCCGGGGCCGGCTGCCGCAGCGCCTCGCGGGCCGTGCAGTCGCCCATCGGTACGGCGATGTCGCGGCGGAAATCGGCAAGGTACTGTGCCTCGCCGAACATCAGAAAGCGGCGGAGATCGAGCGCCGCCTGCTTCTGCGCCTTGGCGTAGAGATCCTCGCCCGCCACATAGGCGCGGGTCGCATCGATACCCTCGATGGCAACGATCGACAGGCCGAGGACGATCGCCTGAACCCCGGCGAAGATGACGATGATTCGGGTGAATCGGTTCGCGACCGGGCGCGCCGACGAGGCCCTGCGGGCCTCCGGCCCGCGCCGGAACCAAGAACCAAAGAAAACCCGACCCAAGGAAAGCATAAAATGCCGCGAATTCCAGCCGGGAGACAGCCTCTGGCCGCTCCGCGCAAGCCGCCATTTTCCCGGCGCCAGGCTAACGACCGCTTAACAATGGTTAAGCTTTGAATCCTTCGGCATCACCGGGAAGGCGGGTCGCCGGCGGGGCGCTCGACGGTGCCGAGCGCCGCGGCGAGCCGCGTGCCGGCGCTGCCCGGCGCCAGCGGGCGGGGCTGGCTCTCATGCGGCGCCCAAGCGGTAAGGGTGACGATCTCAAAGCGCGCCGGGATGCGCCCATCCGGCCGGGCAAAGCGCTCGCGGTAACGCGCCGCCGCGCGGGCGAGCGTGGCGCGACGGCTGAAGCCGCGGCGGCGCTCGGCGACGGCATTGCTCTCGCCCATGGCGCGCAGATCGCGCATCAGCGTCAGCGCATCGGCATAGGTGACCTCGATCGTATCGCTGTCGGCCACCGGCAGCGCGAACCCGGCACGCTGCAGCAGCTGGCCAAGATCGCGGAGATCGGCGAAGGGCGCCACGCGCGGGCTTACGCCCCCCTCTTCCTCGAGCTCCGCCTCCATCAGCGCGAGGCGCAGCTCGCCCAAGGTCGCGCCGGCGAAGAGCGACGCGAGGAGCAGGCCGTCGGGCTTCAACGCCTGCCGCAATTGCAGGAGCGCACCCGGCAGGTCGTTCGTCCAGTGCAGATCGAGATTGCTCAGCACGAGATCGAAGCTCGCCGGGGCGAAGGGAAGCGCCTCGGCCTCGCAGACCAGCGCGGGAGACGGCACACGGCGGGCGAAGCCGAAAGCGGCATCGGCGTGGATGAGCTGCTCGACCCCGCCGCGCCCCGCGAGGCGCTGCGCCAGCACGCCATGGCGGCAGCCGAGGTCGAGCGCCCGGGGAAAGCGACGCGTCACGTCGTCGAGCCGATCGACCAGCCGCTCCGCCGCTTCGCAGGCGAGAAACTCCGCCGCCTCAGGCCGGCGCGCGGCGCGCTCGCGATGGGCGCGCACGGCGGCCCGATCGAAGACGTGAAGCGGATTCTCTGGCACGGCCATGCAAGGGTATATCGCATCGCCGCGCGGCGCGCCGCAAGCGCAGTCCGGCGCGGCGTTGACAGCGCCGCCGCCGCAGGCTCACATCGCGCGATGCAGGGTCTTGCCCGACCTCCGGCGTTGCGCCGCGCCGCCACGGCGCTTCTTGACCTCCTTCTGCCGCCGCGTTGCCTGATCTGCGGCGCGACGGTGAGCGAGGCGGGTACGCTGTGCGCGCCCTGCTGGCGCGGCATCACGTTTCTCGGCGAGCCCTGCTGCGCCTGTTGCGGCCTGCCCTTCGAGTTTGCGCTGGCGGCGCCGGCGCTCTGCGGCGCCTGCGCCCGCGCCCGTCCGGCATTCGACCGCGCCCGCGCGGCGATGCGCTATGACGAGGCGAGTCGCGACCTCGTTCTTGCCTTCAAGCATGGCGACCGCCTGCATCTGGCCCCGGCGTTCGGCACCTGGCTGCGGCGCGCTGGCGGCGAGCTGGTCGCGACAGCCGACATCGCTGTGCCGGTGCCGCTCCATTGGACGCGGCTTTTCACGCGCCGTTACAACCAGGCGGCCGTGCTCGCTTACGCGCTGCAAGC
>JASHUO010000839.1 GCA_030039975.1 Alphaproteobacteria bacterium | reverse complement strand
GAAATGGACGCTCTGCCATAGTGTCCGGTTGGGCGGACTAAGTCACCGTCCCATGGTGGAGGGAATGTCCGCCTCGGGTCCTGGTCGTGTGAAAACGCTCTCGCGGAAGCCCACGGACTTGCGCAGGAGAGCAGAGGTGCGGACGAGGCCGCCCGTGAGGGGATCCTGATTGCGGTGAGGGTGCACGCACGCTTTATCTATCGGTCGGCGCCGTGCGGCGCTAGAGATAGCCAAGCGTGCAATGAGCGCGTGCCCAAATCGCGTTCGCCATTTTTCCGCAATCAATCGCCCTCACCAGGGGAGCCTAGCCCATGGCCGACAGCGAACAGCACGTCACCAAGCTGCAGCAGCTCAATCGGGACTACGTCCGATCCGTCGAAGAGGCCGATGTCGCCTGGTTTGACGCCAACCTCGCGCCCGACTTCTTCAACACCAATCCCGATGGGAGCTTCATCGATCGAAAGACCTTTCTCTCGCAGATCGGCCGCGGCTCACCGGTCAAGAACATCCGCGAACATGACGTGGTTATCCGCATTCTTGGCGACTTCGCCATCATCCACGCGCGCACCAGCTACCGGAAGCCCGACGGCACCCAGGGCGCCGGCCGCTACACCGATGATTGGCAGCTTCGCGACGGACGTTGGCAATGCGTCTCGGCCCACGTCACGCGGCTCTAGGCTTCGGATCAGCGGGCGGGTCGTGGGCGGCCACCCGGTCGA
Organism: Alphaproteobacteria bacterium; assembly: GCA_030039975.1. Lineage (GTDB taxonomy): Bacteria > Pseudomonadota > Alphaproteobacteria > ATCC43930 > CGMCC-115725 > DAHUYF01. The sequence continues at coordinate 5,985 of JASHUO010000839.1, read as the reverse complement.
AGGTCCGCTTCGCGCAAGTGAGCGGACTCGGTGCGAGCATCGTCCCGACCGCCGCTCATCACCCGAAGCGGTCATCTGACCGTAGGAGCCGATCACCCCAAGGCTGGCGAGCTGTTGCCGCGTCTCCTAGATGTCCTACGCCCATCGCCAAGGGTCAGAAGACGTGCCGGGGACCGCCGGGCCTCATCCATAGCGCCGCGTCTGCTCTTCGTTCGAGGCGCGGAAGCGCGCCACCGCCTCCGCATGAAAGGCGCGCTCGTCCTCGCCGTAATCGGCGAGCGGCCACCGCTCGTCGTCGAAGTGCCGGTACTCGTCGCGGCCACGCACCAGCATCGCGGTGAGCCGCGTCCGGCTGGTACAGCGAACGTGCGTCGGGATGTAGCTGATGCCAAATCCGACCCGCCGGTCGTCAGTCCGGTTCGGTCCGGACGAATGGACGAGGTGCGTATGGTGTAGCGAGAACTGCCCGGCGCGCACCGGCATGAAGACCGTGCGACTGCGGTCGAACGGGTGCGACAACGTCTGTCCGCGGGAGAGGAGATTGTGCGGCGACAGCGTCTCATGGTGATGCGACTGCCCGCCCTTGTGCGAGCCGGGAATCACCTCCATGCAGCCCGCCTCGACCGAGGCGTCAGTCAACGCGACCCACGCCGTCACCTGCAGCGGCGGCTCGAGCCCGAAATACGTCGCGTCCTGGTGCCACGTGACGAAGGCGGGATCGTGCGCGTCCTTCGGCCAGGCGGTGAGATGGAAGAGGCGGATGTTCGGGCCGACCAGGTCCTCGACAGCGTCGAGCACGGCGGGATGGCGGACGATCTCGCTGACCCACGTGAAGAGGAGGTGCGGCTTGAAGTTGAAGCCCTTGCCGATCCGCCGCCCGACCAGCGCCTCGGATTCCTCGAGTCGCGCGCGGTATCGCGCCGCTTCCTGGCGGCTGAAGGCCTCGACGGGGAAGACGAACCCCTCGCGCTCGTACTGCTCGATCTGCACCGCGCTCAGCTTCTTGCCCATGCCACCCTCCCTAAGATGACCGGACGTACTGCGCGTTCCTCGGGCAGTTTTATCAGATGAGCGACGTGTTGTCGCCGGTGCCGCGTGCCGCCGAGCTCCAACAACCAGCCACTCTGGAAAGCGCGCGCGACTTGACGTCTGCTCCTGGCATGCCAGCAGCGGACCTTTTCGATTTTGCGAGCCGTTGCGGATTGCGCCGGCTCTCGAGGGAGCTCCGAGCAGTTTGCGGCGGTGACCGATCGAGGTCACGCCCGGTCTGGTCAGATCGTCAGCCGCCGATTCGGACAATGCCGCGGCTCATCGCTCGCTCCTGGTTCTTGCGTCCGAAGGCAAATCATCCCCGGAAGGCCGGTCCGTCGAGGCCGCCGCTTCTCGCCTTCGCCCGGCGCCGATGGTAAGGTGGCAGCATGCGGCGCGCGCTGAAGCTTCATCCGGAGTCGTCCTCCTTGGCGGCGATGAGCATCGAAGTCGAGATCGCGCGGCCCTGCTGCGATCGCCTCACGCTGTATTATGTGGTGACCGGCAGGATCGACGCTCTCCGCCTGCCTCAGCCGGCATCTCCGGCACGCAGCGATCGACTCTGGCAGCACACCTGTTTCGAGGCCTTCCTCCGCGCCCCGCCGGCGGAGGGCTATTACGAATTCAATTTCGCACCTTCGCTCGCGTGGTCCGCCTATCGCTTCGGCGCTTATCGCGCCGGTATGGCCGAGGCGAGCGAGCTCAGCGAGCCGCAGCTCCTGGCGCAGTCGAGCTGCGAGCGCTACCGTTTTGAAGCGGCGCTCCAGCTGGGCGCGGCGCCGCTCCTGCCAAGCGACGCGGCGTGGCGCGTCGGCGTTTCCGCGGTGATCGAGGAGACGAGTGGCGGCAAGTCATACTGGGCTCTCGCGCATCCGCCTGGCAAGCCGGACTTCCATCACGCCGACTGCTTCGCGCTCGAGTTGCCGCCGGCATGATCAGCTTCGGCATCGATCGCCTTCTCGCCGAGCCTGGTTTGCGCGCACCGCTCCGAGGGCGCCGCACCGCCCTGTTGGCGCATCCGGCGTCGCTCGCGCGGGATCTGACGCATTCGCTCGACGCGCTCGCGGGCTGCGGCGAGATCACGCTTTCCGCCGCCTTCGGCCCGCAGCATGGGCTGCGCGGCGACAAGCAGGACAACATGATCGAATCGCCCGACTTCACCGATCCCGTGCTCGGGATCCCCGTGTTCAGCCTCTATGGCGCGGTGCGCCGGCCGACCGAGGCGATGATGGCGAGCTTCGATGTCCTGCTGGTCGATCTCCAGGATCTCGGCTGCCGCATCTATACCTTCGTCACCACGCTGCGTTACGTACTGGAGGCCGCAGCGCAGCACAAGAAAGCGGTGTGGGTGCTGGACCGCCCCAACCCCGTCGGCCGTCCCGTCGAAGGCTTGCGGCTGCGTCGCGGCTGGGAAAGCTTCGTCGGAGCCGGTCCGCTGCCGATGCGCCACGGGCTGACGCTCGGCGAGCTTGGCGCATGGTTCATCGATACGCTGCAGCTCGATCTCGACTATCGCGTCATAGAAATGCTGGGCTGGCGACCCGATGCGGCGCCGGGCCATGGCTGGCCGCTCGGCGAGCGCGTCTGGGTCAATCCCAGCCCCAACGCACCCAATCTCGCCATGGCGCGCGCCTATGCCGGGACAGTGATGCTCGAAGGCACGACGCTGTCCGAAGGCCGCGGCACCACCCGCCCGCTCGAGCTTTTCGGCGCGCCCGACATCGAGGCGCGGCGCCTGCTTCGGGAGATGCAGTCGCTCGCGCCACAATGGCTCGCGGGCTGCCGGCCGCGCGAATGCTGGTTCGAGCCGACCTTCCACAAGCATGTCGGCAAGCTTTGCCATGGCGTGCAGATCCATCCGGAAGCCCCGGTTTACGATCATCAGGCCTTCAAACCCTGGCGGCTGCAGGCGCTCGCCTTCAAGGCCTTACGTCGCGTCGCGCCGGACTACCTGCTTTGGCGCGATTTCGCCTACGAATACGAGCGCGACAAGCCCGCCATCGACGTTATCAACGGCAGCCCGCTACTGCGCCAATGGGTCGATGATCCCGCGGCGACGCCGCAAGACCTTGACGCGCTCGCCGTCCCGGACGAGACCGCGTGGCTGGCCGAGCGGCAGAGATATCTGCGGTATTGAGCGGCGAGCGTAGTTCCGTCCGGGCAGGCGCATTTGAATTGCCCCTCCCCGCTGGTGCGCGGAGAGGAACAGGATCCCGTTTAGATACGACGAGAAGAACTTCTGCCTAGTGCCGCGCCAGCCGCTCCTCGAGCCCGTAGAGCGCCACGACATTATCGCGCAGAATCCAGCGCTTCTCGTCTTCGCCGAGCCCGCTCGTGTGCTCCGCCAGCATCTCTTGGCTCCACGGCCAAGTGGAATCGCTGTGCGGGAAATCGTTTGCCCACATCAGGCGGCGCGGATTGCAGCGCTTCACCGCGTCGAAGGCCGTCCAATCGTCCTGGAAGGTGAGGTAAACGTTTTCGGCGAAATACTCGCTGGGGAGCCGCTGCATCTCCTTGCATTTGAGCCAGTAGCGGTGGCGCTTATAGGCATGGTCCATGCGATACATGAAATGCGGCGCCCAGCCCGCATCGGCCTCGACGCAGACCAGCTTGAGGCGCGCATGGCGCTCGAAGACGCGGCCGAAGATGAAGGTACCGATGATGTCCTGACAGCCACGGATGATCGCCTGGAAGCTGTTGATGCGCGGGCCCCGGGGCGCCGCCAGCCGATCCGCTTTCGAGGTCAGGATATGAAAGGAGAGCGGCAAGTCGAGCGCGACCGCCGCCTCGTAGAAGGGGTCGTAGATCGGATGATCGTAATCCTCGAGTTGGGGATCGCCGGGCATCATCACGCCGACGAACCCCATCGCCTTGGCGCGCTCGAGATCGTCGATGCCTTCCTCGACCGAGCGCATCGCCGTCTGCGCATGGCCGAAGAGCCGGTGAGGCGCAGCGGCGCAATATTCCTGGAGCCACCGGTTATAAGCCTCAAAGCAGGCACGCTTATAGGCGAAATCCGGATGGTTGCAGAGCATCATGCCGACGGTTGGGTAGAGCAGCTCGGCCTCGATGCCGTCGCGGTCCTGGTCGGCGAGCCGCGCGCTCGGGTCCCAGCCGCCGCGATGCAAGCTGGCGAAATCGGCGCCGCTCATGCGCAGCTCGCGCGGATCCTTCCCGGCAGCGGCGACGAGCCCCATCGGGATGTGCTGCTCCAGCCCCTCGATGACGAAGACGTCGCCATGCTGCTCTGAATGCGCCATACGTGGCGCCCGCTCGCGGTAGCGCGGCTCGATATGGTCGATGTAGCAGTTGGGCGGCTCCGTCACATGGGAATCGGCCGAGATTGGCTTCAGGTTCATGGCGTCCGAACCTCCTCCCTACCGGATCATGCCGGCGCTGCGCGGCAGGAACAGCGGCAGCTCCGGGCCGCAGGCGATCGGCTCGACGTCCCTGGCCGCCTTAAGACGACCGCAGAGATGTTCTGCCGCGTCGACCAGGTTCCTGTCTAGCGGCGCGCCGTCAACTCACTGGTTCGGCGGGAGTTGGGCTTTGATACGCCGATTCCCGTCGCTCCAGGCTCGAAGATCGTCTGCATTGAAACCCTTCACCGGCAGGGTCCGACGAATATGGCGTGCATCTCAGAGTTGGTGCTGGAGCCATTTGGTCAAATGTTCCCGATGGGCTTCGGAAGGGAATTGAAACAGACCAAGCTCAGAAGTCGTGACACTGACTGGTCCTACACCTCGACATCAAAACACTGCTTTCTGCCGCTAAGCTGACCGCGGGCGCGTGTGGTCGGGACCGCCGCCGATGACCCCTTGCAGACATTGCGCGAATATTGCACCCGCCGGTAACAGAGGTAAGAGCATTTCTTTTGAATACGTGCCAGAGCTGGTATCCTCGCGCACAGCCCGCGTTTGCCGTTACCAAGGACCTTGGTGCACGTGGGGTCGTCGAGTGGCTGACCAGCTATTCTCTGACGGGGAAGTCTATGAGCGGCTGATGGGGCGCTGGAGCCGTCTCGTCGGCAAGGCGTTCTTGGCTTGGCTCGACACTGCAAAAAAACTTCAATGGCTCGATGTTGGCTGCGGCAATGGCGCCTTTACCGAGGAGATCATTGCGCACTGCGCCCCAGCGACGATGGTAGCAATCGATCCATCCGACGATCAGCTTGCGTTTGCGCGAATGAAGCATGAGGCAAACATCGCCGATTTTCGCAGCGGCGATGCTCAAGCCTTGCAGTTTGCCGACGCGAGCTTTGACGTCGCAGTTATGGCCCTGGTGATCTCCTTCCTTCCCGACCCGGCCAAAGCGGTCTCGGAAATGGCGCGCGTGGTGCGCCCTGGCGGATGGGTCGCGGCTTATATGTGGGACGTTCCCGGCGGTGGAACACCTGTCGATCCGATCTACGTGGAGATGGAGGCAATGGGTATGACGTCGGTACGTCCGTCTAACCCTGAGGTCTCGCGGCGGGAAACCATGCAGGAACTATGGGAGAAGACCGGACTGGGCGCCATAGAGACGCGGACTATCCGTATTCCGGTCTCGTACTCCAATTTCAATGATTTCTGGGACTCAAATACTGCGCCGATTGGGCCGCAGGGTAAATTGATTGAAGGGATGTCGCCGGGCGCTAGAGAGGAACTCCGCACTCGCCTGCGTAGCCGCCTGCCTACCTCGGATGGACGCATCGTCTACGAGTCATTTGCCAACGCCGCGTGCTCTAGCCCGGATTTCTCACACCGTCACGTGCTGCGACGGCGATCTTTGGCGCCAGGGTAGGAGCCGGGACGCGCGGCGATGCGAGCATCGTAAGCGTCCCGGCGACGCCCTCCTGGCGCCAAAGAGCGCCGTCCCTTCGGGTTGCAGTCTGTTGGCGCGCTGCCGCGTCGCTGCGGGCTTGACGATGCTCACATCGCCTGCGCCCTGGCTCCTAACATCGCGCCAACAGACTGC
>JASHUO010000838.1 GCA_030039975.1 Alphaproteobacteria bacterium | reverse complement strand
GGGCGCTGGCTGGCCTCGGCATTATGCTGAAGTCGGAAGTCGATGTTGCCGAAGATATGGCCGCCGGACGGCTGGAGCGCGTTCTGCCGGATTGGGACGGCGGCGAGGCGCCGGTCGTTGCTCTCTACCCGAGCGCGCAGCAGGTGCCGCTGAAGACGCGGGTTCTGCTCGATGCACTCACGGCTCATGTCGAAGCGGTAATGAACGCCGCCCCGAACCGACGCCCGCCGCAAGCGCGGGCGACTCCCGTTACGAGAATGCGCGCTCGATCCCCCTGAGCTTGTCGGGCGACGGCGGCAGCGCCCGGGGCAGCGTGCGGCCTGGGTCCTCGCCCTGCCGCGCGCCTTGAGGCCGGCAGCGATAGACGCGCGCCGATTGCCGGACCTTGCTGACGCAGAGACGCCGTGATCGGGCTGCGCCAGTCGGTGCCAACGGCTCAGCATCGCCGAGCGCGTTTCCCGCGTCACATTTGTGCAATCGCCGAAGGATAGCGTGAAAGACAAGCGCAAGGACATCGAGAACGTTCGGGATAGCCCCGCGCGGCCGCGCAGGCTCGAACGGCAGGAGTTGACATGGTGCGCGATCTCGAGGCGACGACGCTCCGCAAGGTCCGGTCTCGGCTGATCCCCTTCCTCGCGCTGCTCTACTTCGCGGCCTTCATCGATCGCGTGAACGTCAGCTTTGCGGCGCTGCAAATGAATCGCGATCTTGACTTCTCGGCCTATGTCTATGGCCTCGGCGCAGGCCTCTTTTTCGTGACCTACTGTATTTTCGAGGTTCCGAGCAACCTTGTCCTGCATAAGGTTGGCGGCCGCCTCTGGATCGCACGCATCATGCTCACCTGGGCCGTGATCGCCGGCGCCATGGCGTTCATTACCGGCTCCACAGGTTTCTACGTGCTGCGCCTCTTGCTCGGCGCCGCCGAAGCGGGCTTTTTCCCCGGCGTTGTCTATTACCTCACCTATTGGGTGCCGGCGGCACAGCGTGCCCAGCTTGTCGCGGGCTTCATGACCGCCATCCCGATCTCGACCGCCATCGGTGCGCCGATTTCGAGCGCCATCCTGTCGCTTGACGGCGCCCTCGGCCTCGCCGGCTGGCAATGGCTGTTCCTGAGCGAGACGGTGCCGTCGCTGATCCTCGGTGTTGCAACCCTTCTCTATCTTCGGGACACGCCCGACCAGGTGGAATGGCTGAGCGCCGACGAGAAAAAATGGCTGACAGGGACGCTCGAGGCGGAGCGCGCCTACCGCCGCGGCAAGTACGAGCACAGCGTGCTCGGCGCCCTGACGAACCCGCGCGTGCTTGCCCTCAGCCTCTGCTATTTCGGTGTCGAGATCGGCCTCTACGGCGTCATCCTCTGGGTTCCTCAGATATTCACCAATGTCGGCATTCCTGCGGCCCTGGTGGGGTACGTCGTGGCGATTCCCTATGCCGTCGCCGCGGTCGGGATGGTGTGGTGGTGCCGTCGATCCGACCGCCGGAAGGAGCGGGTCTGGCACATTGCCATTGCCTCCATCGTCGGCTTCTGTGGTCTCGCCGCCAGCGCTTATCTCCCGAATTCGCCGACGCTGTCGGTCATCGCCATCACCTTCGGCGCGGTCGGGACGTTGGCCATTCTGCCGATCTTCTGGACGTTGCCCGCGGCGATATTGAACGGCGCTGCGGCTGCCGGCGCGATCGCACTCATCAATGCGCTCGGCAATATCGGCGGGTTCGCCGGACCTTACGTCATTGGCTGGATCAAGAATGCAACGGGCAGCTTCACCTATGGCCTCCTTGCCGTGGCAAGCGGCGTGCTCTTGACGGGCATCATGGCTCTTATCATCGGCCACGACGCGGCGGCGGAGCAGGGCGGATCGCTGGCGCCGGTCCGGGCGCCAAGCGCCGTCGGCAGTTGACGGCAGGAGAGACGACGCGGGATAGGTATGGACCCGGTCAGCGCGGTGGGGGCTGCCATGGACTTCGACCTGAACGACATTGCTTACGTTCCGACCACCGGCGTGCGGCGCGTCTACGAGACGCCGCTCGTTGCTGCCGACAATGACAGCCTTAAAGGCTATGGATGCTTGATCGACGAGCCCAAGACCTTCCCGATCGAAATCGTTCAATGGCCGGCGCAGGGGCGGCGGCCCATCGACAAGAACACGGGGAACCAAGGCGGCGTCACCGAGGGGCTCTTCGAGTTCTGGTGGAAAGGCGAGACGCTTTACGCCCGCAACAACGCCGTCGGCGACAGTTATCTCTTCGGCTGGAGCAATTGGCCCGAGGAGGCATCGAGCGAGAGCACGGCGCCGCGCAAGCGAGCGCTCATCTGGCGCGCCAATTATCATCCGGATGGCGGCCAGTTGTTCTATCCCCTGCGTGGCCAGAGCTTCGTCGTTCCGTTAGCGCTCCCCGGCGACGACGTGACGCCGGAGCATTTCGTTGCCTTCTGGTGCGATGGCTCTCGCGGGCTCTATATCCATCCGAATGTCTGGCATGGCGCGGTCGTACCCATCGACGATCATGCCGAACTCCTCGACCGGCAAAGCCGCGTCCATGCCCGCGTTTCGATCGATTTCCCCAAAGAGTTCGGGCTCTATCTCGCGGTGCCGCTCCAACGGCCGACGCCATGAGCTTCCCGCTCGGACACGGGCGACGATGATGCCTGTCCTTCACCGAACGACC
>JASHUO010000837.1 GCA_030039975.1 Alphaproteobacteria bacterium | reverse complement strand
GGCGATTCGGTGCAGCTCGACTATCTCATGCACGATACCGATGCCGGCTGGCAGATCGTCGACGTCTATCTCAGTGGCACGGTCAGCGAGCTGGCCACACGGCGCTCCGAGTTCTCCTCGATCATGCGCCGGGGCGGCGCCGACGCGCTGGTCGATGTGCTGCAGAAAAAGGCGGCGGCGCTGCGGAGCTAGCGGCTAGGGCGACCGAGCGAGTTGCGTGGCCGGCCTATTTCGCCGTTACTTGCGAGGTCGTTACGTGCGAAGGCTGCGACGGCGCTGGATCGCGATAAAGGGAGTCGAGCTCCGGTATCGGCGCCGGCTCGCCGTGCCGCAGCTCGGAGGCGCGATGCTGGCGCCAGAGGCTTCTCAACTCGGCGTAGAAGTCGATGGCGTTGCGCTGGAGTTCGTCGAGGGTCTGGAGATTGCGCGCCCGCAGGTCGATGCCGTCGACCGCGCCACGGACGAGCCCCATATACCAATAGTGGTAATTCGAGGCCAAGCGATTCCACGGGTCGGCAAAGCCGTCCACGCCCTTGCCGACCGCGTCGCGCGGGTCGGAGGGACCGAAAATCGGCAGCACGAGGTAAGGGCCGTCGGGCACGCCCCAGCTATAGAGTGTCTGGCCGAAGTCGCCGGTCTCCTTCGGCACCCCGGCCTTGGTGGCGATATCGATAACCCCGCCCAGCCCGAGCGTGCTATTCGTAAGGAAGCGGGCGAAGGTATTGTGTGCCCGCATGAACTGGCCCTGAAGCAGGTTGTTGGCGAAGACGATCGGCTGGTTGAGATTGTCGAGGAAATTGCGGATCGCGTCGCGGCCGACCTGGGGAATGACGGCGACATAGGCCTTCGCTACCGGCTTCAGCGCGACGCGGTCGACGAACAGGTTGAAGTCGAAGATCTTGCGGTTCAGCGGCTCGAAGGGGTCGTTGGTCTTCTCGAACTCGGCACGCGCCGCGGGATCGGTCGGCGGCGTCGCGCAAGCGCCGAGAGCGAAAAGCGTCAGCGCCAACAGCGCCGCCCTGCCGATGGAACCGTCGAGAACGGAGTGGAGCCGCTTCATGTTGTTGGATTTCCCGGGCCTTTGGGCGCTCGCCGTCGAGCGCGGCATGGTTGACAATGCCGCAGGCGAATGCAACAGCAATCTTAACGATATCCCCCGTAAACCCCGCGCGGTAGCCCGGCGGTGAGCGTCGAGAGTCGATTATGCATGTCGAGTCGTTAAAATTGTTTGGATGGCTCTTGCTTGCGGGCAGCGCCGCCGGCTGCCTCTATCTGCTCTATGCCGGCTGGGTGACGCGCCGCTTCGCCGCGCGCGCCCCGCGCCGGATGGACCAGTTACCTCCGGCGAGCATCCTCAAGCCGCTGTGCGGCGAGGATTCCGACCTCTACGAGAATCTCGCTTCCTTCTGCCGCCAGGACTATCCCGCCTTTCAGATCGTTTTCGGCGTGCAGGACCCCGCCGACCCCGCCATCGCCGTGGTCCGCCGCCTCATGGCCGAATTCCCGGGCCGGGACCTGACGCTGGTGGTGGAGGGGGGGCAAGACAGCGGGAATCTCAAGGTCGCCAACCTGCAGAACATGCTGCCGGCGGCGCGCCACGAGCTCATCGTCATCGCCGACAGCGACATGCGCGTCTCTCCCGGATATCTCGCCGCCATCACGGCGCCGCTGCTCGATCCCGCGACCGGCCTCGTCACCTGTCTTTATCGCGGGGTGCCGGACGCCGGCGGTTGGTCGAGGCTCGGCGCGCTCCACATCAATCACGGCTTCCTCCCGCAAGCCCTGGTGGCGGAGACGCTCGGCGCCAGCGGCGGCTGCTTCGGTGCAACGATCGCGCTGCATCGTGACACGCTCGCGGCGATCGGCGGATTTGCCGCCATCGCGGACCGGCTCGCCGACGATCATGCCCTGGGCGCCGGCGTGCGCCGCCTGGGCCGCGCGGTGGTGCTGTCGCCGCATATCGTCGACAACATCATCGCCGAGCACAGCCTGGTCGCCCTCTTCCGCCACGAGCTTCGCTGGGCGCGGACCATCCGTGCCATCGCCCCCGCCGGTTTTTTGGGCTCGGTGGTGACGCAGCCCATGGTCTTGGCGCTGGCGGCGCTGGCGCTCGGTATGCAGCCTTTGGCGGCGCCGGCGATGCTTCTCGCATCGCTGCTCTGCCGTGGCATCATGGTGCGTATGGTCGACCATGCGCTGGGATTGCCGCGCACGCCGCTCTGGCTTCTGCCAGGCCGCGATCTGTTGTCGTTCGCGGTTTTTGTCGCTAGTTTCTTCACCCGCAAAGTCGCCTGGCGCGATCGTATCTTCCGCATCGGTCGCAACGGGCAGCTGATTCTCGACGGAGACAGGCCGGCATGATGAAGACCCTGTTCCTTCACCCGCCGTCATATGAGGGGTTCGACGGGGGTGCCGGGTCGCGCTATCAGGCGCGGCGCGAGATCCGCTCTTTCTGGTATCCGACCTGGCTCGCCCAGCCCGCGGCGCTGGTCCCAGGCAGCCGGCTCATCGACGCACCACCGGCGCGGCTCTCGCTGGCGCAGGTCCTGCCGCTGGCGCGCGACTACGAGCTCGCCGTGCTGCACACCTCGACCCCATCCTTCGCCTCCGACGTGAAGGTCGCCGAAGCGCTGCGTGACGTGAACCCGAAGCTCAAGCTCGGCTTCGTCGGCGCCCGCGTCGCGGTTCAGCCGGCCGAAAGCCTCGCCGCCTCGACCGCCATCGACTTCGTCGCGCGCAACGAGTTCGATTTCACCGTCAAGGAAATCGCCGAGGGCAGGGACTTCGCCGACATCGACGGGCTGAGCTATCGCAACGCCGCCGGCGACATCGTCCATAACCCTGAGCGCGCGATACTCGAGGATATGGATCAGCTGCCCTTCGTCACCGAGGTGTACAAGCGCGATCTCGACATCGAGAACTACTTCATCGGCTATTTGAAGCACCCCTATGTCTCGCTCTACA
>JASHUO010000836.1 GCA_030039975.1 Alphaproteobacteria bacterium | reverse complement strand
GCGTGAACCCCGACAACCCGCCGCCTTGCCGCAACGTCCGGATCCGGTCGCGCCGACCCGTCAGGATCTTGTGCGGATAAGCCTGGTGACCGACATCCCAGATCAGCTTGTCGTGCGGCGTCTCGAACACGTAATGCAGCGCCACCGTCAGCTCGACCACCCCCAGACCCGCCCCCAGGTGACCCCCCGTCACCGACACCGAATCCACCAGCTCGCGCCGCAGTTCGTCCGCCACCTGCGCCAGATCGCTCTCCGGCAGCCGGCGCAAATCCGCGGGGTACACGATCCCGTCCAGCAACGGCGTGTAGTTGCCGCGTTGCAACGTCTCATCCTTCCCGTCGGGGCGCTCTGCTGCGGGGGTGTGGGCCACGGCTGAAATCCTCTTTGTCGGGGCGACGTTACCCCGCTTGTTTCCGTGAGACTAACCACAGATGAAGAGGATTGGCAAACCGCCCGTCAAGGACCCCCACCCGTCGCGCCGGTTGGGTCGAGGCCGGGTCGGAGAGGGCGGCCGCTTTCGGGCGTTAGCCGAAAGAGCCCGCACCGCCGCGCGGCGCGCGCCCGGCGCCGCCCGCAGAGCTGGCATGGCGGCAAGGCCTAGCCCCTCCGCCTATTCCGCGTATAATGCGGGAGCAATATGGGATTATCGGATATGCGAGCCGCCTCCCCTCCGATGAGAAAGCGACTGCGAGTCGTCCTGGCGCAGCCTAGGGGCTTTTGCGCCGGAGTCGAGCGCGCGATCGAGATCGTCGAGCGGGCGATCGAGAAATACGGTCCGCCCATCTATGTCCGGCACGAGATCGTGCACAACCGCCATGTGGTCGAGCGGCTGCGCGCCAAGGGGGCGCATTTCGTCGACGAGCTCGACGAGATCCCGCCCGGCAGCGTCACCATCTTCAGCGCCCATGGCGTCTCGAGCGCGGTCGAGGACGCCGCTGCCCTGCGCGACCTGCCGGTGATCGACGCCACCTGCCCGCTCGTCTCGAAAGTGCATAGCGAGGGCCAGCGCTACGCCAATCAAGACCGGGAGATCATCCTCATCGGCCATGCCGGCCATCCCGAGATCGAGGGCACGATGGGCCGGATCAACGGCAAGGTGCATCTCATCTCGCGCGCCGAAGAGGTGGCCGCGCTCGCGGTCAGCGATCCGACCAAGCTCGCCTTCATCACCCAGACGACGCTCAGCGTCGACGACACACGCGCGGTGATCGACGCGTTGCGCGAGCGATTCCCGACCATCGTCGGACCCGATACCAAGGATATCTGCTACGCGACGCAGAATCGCCAGCGCGCGGCGCGCGAGCTCGCCATGGCAGTCGACGTCGTCCTGGTCGTCGGGGCCGCCAACAGCTCGAATTCGAATCGGCTGCGCGAGATCGCCGCCGAGCAGAGCGTGCCCGCTTATCTCATCGCCGATGCCGACGCGCTCGACCCGAACTGGCTCAGCGGCGCCAGCTCCGTCGGCATCACCGCCGGCGCCTCGGCGCCGAGCGAGCTCGTGCAGCAACTGGTCGACCGGCTGCGCGAACTCGGCGACGTCGAACTTTGCACCTTGCCCGGCATCACCGAGAATGTTCGTTTCCGCATGCCGCCCGAGCTCGCCGACACCGTCATCTGAGCCGCTCCGGCGCGTCCATCGAGAGGACCCTCCCTTGTCCGTTCCCTTGCATCAGATCATCCGCGTCGGCGCTTATGTCGCCAAGCAGCGCCTCAAGGGCGTCGACCGCTATCCGCTCGTGCTCATGCTCGAGCCGTTGTTCCGCTGCAACCTCGCTTGCGCCGGCTGCGGCAAGATCGATTATCCCGACGCCATCCTGAATCAGCGGCTCTCGGTCGAGCAATGCCTCGAAGCCGTCGACGAATGCGGCGCGCCGGTGGTGTCGATTGCCGGCGGCGAGCCCCTGCTCCATCGCGAGATCGACGAGATCGCCCGCGGCATCATCGCGCGCAAGAAATTCGTCTATCTCTGCACCAACGCGCTGCTGATGGAAAAGAAGATCGACCTGTTCGAGCCGAACCCCTATTTCGTCTGGTCGGTGCATCTCGACGGCGACGCCGAGATGCATGACCGCTCGGTCTGCCAGGACGGCGTCTATGAGCGCGCCGCGGCGGCGATCAAGCTGGCGAAGTCGCGGGGCTTCCGCGTCAACATCAATTGCACGCTCTTCGACGGCGCAGAGCCCGAGCGCGTCGCCAAATTCTTCGACGAGGTGATGGCGATCGGCCTCGACGGCATCACCGTCTCGCCCGGCTATGCCTATGAGCGGGCCCCCGACCAGGCGCATTTCCTCAACCGGCGCAAGACCAAGCAGCTTTTCCGCAACATCTTCCGCCTTGGTCGCGGCCACAAATGGTCGTTCAACCAGTCGTCGCTATTCCTCGATTTCCTCGCCGGCAACCAGAACTACCATTGCACGCCCTGGGGCAATCCGACGCGCAATTATTTCGGCTGGCAGCGTCCCTGCTATCTCCTTGGCGAAGGCTACGCCAAGACCTTCAAGGCGCTGATGGAGGAGACCGACTGGGACGCCTATGGCACGGGCAATTACGAAAAATGCGCGGATTGCATGGTGCATAGCGGCTATGAGGCGACGGCGGTCCTCGACGCGGTGAAACACCCGCTGAAGGCGTTCGGCGTCGCGATGCGCGGCGTCACCACCGAAGGCGAATGGGCCGAGGAGATTCCGCTCGATAAGCAGCGCCCCGCCGAATACGTCTTCTCGCGCCATGTCGAAGAGGCGATGGATCGCCTTAAACATCAACCACTTACGAGAAAAGCAGGCTAGCGAGGTGGCGACCGGCTCGTGATCCGCCTTATCGCCGCCGTGAGCTGCCCTGTATCACACGCGTGAACGCTAGAAGGTGGGCGTGGCGTGAGCCGGTGGACGTCCCGGTCGGCCAACGAGGGACGCGGGCGAAGCCATCATTGCCTGCGTTTTGTTGTTGAGCAGCGTGATCAAGCCCGGGACCCCCTCGCGCTCGACCACGGACATGAATTGCGAGCGCAAGGTCGCCAGCTGGCTGATTGCTCCCGTGAGATAGATGTCGCCGACTTGCCATTCGCCGCTATTCTGGCGCATCAGGTAGTTTATGGTGACCGGCTCGCCATTTGATTTGACGATGCGGCTCTCGACGATGGTGCCGTAGGGGGTGTTCTGCTGTCCCGTGACCTCGAACTTCTCTCCGGAATAGCTGTGGAAACGGACCGCGTAGGTGGCCGTCAAATAGTGTGTGAAGGCTACCCATACCTGCTTTTTCTGCTCGTCCGACAGAGTTCTCCACGCAAAGCCGACGGTCTGTTGCGTCATGTAGCTGAGATCGAAATTCTGCTCGATCGCCGGCGCGATCTGATCGTATCGGCCTCGGACGCCGATCGTCGGGCCGTTCTTCATCGCGCCAAGCAGGACGCTGTAGAAGTTCCGAATCGTTTCCTGCGGCGCGGCTGCGGCAAGGCTGCTCGCCGACGATGCCGCGACGGCCGCCAGCCCGACAAGCGCGGTGGCCAGCCGTCGTGCTGCGCGGCCTAACCGCCGGTCGCTCATCTTGCGTCCTTCTCTATCGCAGCGGCTCATCATATTCGGGTCTGATCCCAGACCGCTCTTTTCCGATCATATGCCGCGAAGACAAAAGCACTAAGCGCTTTTGTAGCAGGGCCCGCGATTGCGGCGCGCAGTCAGCTACGCCGACCCACGGCCGAGTTGACGGTCGCGGCAGGCTGCTCCTGCTCGACCGGCCCGAGCAGGGCGGGCAGCACGAAGAAGGTGCAGACGAGCGTGTAGAACAGCGACAGCATCAGGAGCTTGCCCATCTCCGCGGTCCCGGGATGGCTGGAAAGGGCGAGGCTGCCAAAAGCGGTGCCGGTGGTCAGCGCGCTGAACAGGATGGCGCGGGCGGTGCTCGACTCCAGCAGGTCGCCTTGCCCTGCGCGCCAGCGCATCACGAAGTAGATGTCGAAGGCGACGCCGACGCCGAGCAGGAGCGGCAGCGCGATGATGTTCGCGAAATTGAGCGGCATGTTGCCGAGAACGCTCGTCGCCAGTGTCAGCAGCCCCGCCATCATCAGCGGTATCAGCACCAGCAGCACCTCCCACAGCCGCCGCAGCACCACTGCCAGCAGCACCGAGATCGCCGCGAGGGCGAGGAAGCCGGCGAGCGTGAAAGCCTGCGTCACCGTGTACGCGGATTCCTGGATCGTCACCGGCGATCCGGTGGCGTCGGGCACGATCTTGCGCACCGCGGCAGCGAAGCGGCGCAGCACGTCGTTGTTACGGGCGTCTCCCTTGGGGAAGACCTCGATGCGCGCCCGCCCGTCGGGCGTGATCCAGTCGCGCTTGAGCGCGGCCGGCAGGCTGTCGAGCGTCACCGGTTGTGCCTGCAGCGACAGGCGGAGATCGTCGAGCCGGTTCTCGATGTCCGACGCCACGTTCGCAGCCAGCGCGGGCAGCACGGCGGTACCCCGCGCCAGAACGTCATTCAACGCCTGCGCAAGCGCCGCCGCCGGCTGGCTGCCGTGAGCCGCCACCTTCTTCATGTCGGCGGCGCAGGTGGCGATCGCAGCCAGCGCTTCCTCCGGGGTCGGAGGCGGTTTCACCTCGGCCGGCGTCAGCGTCGGGCCGAGCAGCTGCGCCGCGTCTTGGAGGATCGCGATCTTGTCCTGCTGATCGGTCGGCACGTAGCTCTCGGCGGTCATCGCCCGCGACACCTCGGGCAGCTTCTCGAGCCGTGCGGCGAGTTCGGCCGCTTTGGGCACCGAGGGCGCCAGCACCTTGATCGTATAGGGCGTGGTGGTCGGGTCGGACATCAGATCGAACAGCGTCGACACCGCCTCCTCATGCGGATTCTCCAGATGGAGAGGATTGAAGTCGAAGTTGACCTGGGGCACCAGCGCCAGGCAGCCCAGGGCCACCACCGCCGTGAAGGCCAGGACCGAACGCCGATGCACCACCAGGAACCGGTCGAGCGGTGCGGCGCGAGCGAAGCCGACCCGTCGGCGTTCGCCTTTAGGCCGCAGGATCGTGAGCAGGGCTGGCAGCAGCGTCAGGTTCAGCGCCAGCGCCAGCAGCATGCCGACGCCGGCGATCTTGCCGAGGTCCGACACGCCGGTGTAGTTGGTGGGCACGAACGAGAAGAAGCCGACGGAAGTCGCCAGCGCCGCAACCCCCAGCGGCCCGCCGATGCCACTCGCGGTGCTGCGCAGCGCCTGGACGAAGTCGTCGACGCGGAAGCGCTCGTCGCGGTACCGCACGCTGAACTGGATGCCGAAATCGACGGCGATGCCGACGAAAAGCACGGCGAAGGCGATCGAGATCGGGTTGAACGGGCCAACCACCGCGACCGCGAAGGTGCCGCAGGCGACGAGGCCGACGATGAGCGTGGTAAGAATCGCGATCAAGAGACGCAGTGAACGCAGCGCCAGCGTCACCCAGAGGCACAGCAGGCCCACTGACAGCCCCGTCGAGAAGCCGGCGCCATGGGCCAGCGTCGAGAATTCCGCATCCGAGATCGCCACCGACCCGGTCACGCGTACGGTGATGCCGTTCTCCGGGGTGAGGCCGAGCTGGCGCGCGGCCTCGTGCACGGCGTCCTCGGCGCGCTTGCCGGGCTGGACGTCTTTGTAGTCGAGCACGGGCTGGGTGAGGATGAAGCGACGCAGCTCGAGCGCCTTGGGCTTGCGGCCCGTCATCATCGTCTGCCAGGACACCGGATCGTGTTTGCCCGCCAGCGCGGCGTTCGTTGCTTGCGCCACCGTCGTCAAGGCGCTGTCGATCTTCTTGGGCTCGATGCTGCCTTGGATGACGCCCTGAGCGAGGAGATCGAGCGCGTTGAAGACGCCGCGCAACGTCGGGTCGGCGGCAAGCGTGCCGATGAGCGGCTGCGCCGCGACCATCTGGTCGGCGAAGCTCTGCACCTCCTCCTTGGACAGGAACAGGATGCCGTTTTTTCGGAAGAAATCGCTCTCATCCGGCCGGCGGACGCTCTTGAAGAGAGCCTTCTCGGCCGCGAGCTTGTCGGCGAGCGCGGCGGTGCCGTCGGCTGCCTGGTCCGGCGTCTTGGCATCGACCACGACGAGAAGCAGGTCGTCATTCTGCGGGAAGGCCTGGTCGAGCGCTTTCTGCTGCTTGCGCCAGGGCAGGTCGGGACTGATCAGCTTGTCGACATCGGTATCGATGCTGAAATGTTTAGCCGCGTAATAGCCGCCGAAAAGAGCGAGCAACAGTGCCAACGCTGTCACCAGGGCGGCGTTGCGCCGGCTGAATTCGACCAGGCCGACGATTAGGGCAAGCATAGCGCTGCCGCTGGGGACGAGCGGTCGGCCGAAGCCGGGGGGTACTGCATGGGCACCCTTTATTGTGGACCGACCAGCCTGGGGCGCAAGCCGGAACTAACTGTACTTTTCGCAACGGGTTGGAGCGCGACCGCACCCGGCACACCGGCCTCGGTCGCTTGCCAAGCGTTGCCGGGAGCTGGCGCTGGGCGCGCCGGCTATGTCACCGAGGCGCGCCGCCTCGCGACAACAGGCGAATGGCGAGGCGCGCCGCCGCCGGCATAAGGCGGGGCCGCAGCAGGCGCGGGTCGTAAGGCGCGAGCCGGCGCTCATTCTCGGCGAGGCAGAGCGCGAGGAAGCGGCGCGGGTCGAGGTCGAGGCCGAGCGCCGTGCCGCCGGTGCGGGTGAAGTTGTTGCCATCGACCGCTTTCGCCGAGGACAGCCGGTTGGCCGCCTGCGCCGCAAGCGCGGCGAAGCGTTGGACGGCGAAGCCCGGCTGCCGCCACCAGCCGAGAGCGGCGCGGGTATAGGCGGCCCAGTTGACAAAGAAAAGGTTGTGGCGCGCCTCCTCCTGGATCACCGGCTCGAACACGGCGACGAGCTCGGGCGGGAAGAAATTGGCGCGCCGCGCCATGTCGAAGAGGCCGAAGGCGAAGAAGGAATCGAAGCATTCGCCGTAGCCGGTGCGCAGAAAGGCCCAGCGCGCATGGCGCGGCGGTGGGACGGTGATGTCGCCGGAGAGCTCGATGCCGTAGAAGCGCATCATGTGGCCCAGCACTTCGCGATGCCGGCGCTCCTCGAAAGCATTGAGCGCGAGCGCCTCGCGGATCAGCGGATCGCTCGTGCGATCGGCCAAGGCCTGCATGCGGATCCCGGCATTCTCCTCGGTCTCCACCGCGACGCCCCAAAAGGGCAGGCTTCTGAGCCGCGCTTCCGCTTCGGGCGCGAGCTTCGGCCAGTCGATCACCGCCGGACGATAGGGATCGAAGGTGTCGAGCAAGACCGCGCAGAAGAGGTGCTTGTGCTGCTCCGAGCCGATTGCAATGGGCGTATGCATAGGCCGCAGAACGCCCGCTTGCTCTTCTTCCGCCGGTTGAGCCATTCTGCCGCCGCCTGCCGTTGCGTATCGAGCGAAGGCTCGAGCGAAAGCCGCATCCTCTCCTGCCAACGTCGCAGGAAGCGCGTGGATCAACAAGCCTTTTCGAGCAGCCCCGTTGCGCTCGCCACCCATGGTTTCTCCGAAGTGGATTGGCGATCCCTGGACTTCGTCGAAGGACGAGCCCAATCCCACGCGCAACGCCCGCTCAAAGTCGAGGTCCTGTCGGATCTGCCGCCGAAGGCGACCGGCTTATCGAAGCCTGCTGTCGTGCCGTAGACGGCGCCCTTCGATCAATTGCCAGATGCAGAGGCCCGGCACGCCCAAGGCCAGCTCGCGCACCCTTCTGGAAAGCGAGATCGTGAGGGCGCTCTCCGGGGGGATTCCAAACAACGCTCCAAGCAGGACGAAACTGCTTTCAAGGATGCCCAACTGGCCTGGGACCATGAAAGCCACCGCCCGAATACCGGCACCCAGGCTTTCGAGGATGAAGGCTTGGGCCATGGGAATCGGCTGCCCCAAGAACTGCATCACCAACCAAATCTCGCCGGTGCCGCTCACCCAGGCGGCAAGGCGCGTTAGACTGGCGCGATATAATGCCGAGCGGTCACGATAGAGTCGGACGACGGCGTCGTCGACCGCTGAAGCGCTCCCTGCCATGCCGGACACGCGACTGAATCCGAGCAGACCGCCGGCCAGTTTGGTTGACGCGGAGAGCATGCCCCGATGCTGGGCTGCCAGAAACGCGGCGGTTGCCAGAGCGAGCATCCCGATCCCGCCCAATACCGCCCACGCCACTCTCAACACCGTGGGATCCGTCGAGCGGCTCAGCAGCAACACCACGCCGATGGACGCAAAAAGCAGTTGCGTCGCCGCGCCGACCGTCAGGTCTACGACCATGCTCGCTGCCGCCGGCGTTTTTGGGACGCCCGATAAATTGGCGAGGCGCGCACAAACGACGTCGCCGCCAACGCTGGCGCTTGGCAACAGCGTGTTGACGGACTCGCGCACCCAGCGAATCCATATCGCGTCGAGGAGATCGAGACGGCAGGAGTCCGGCAGCAGAGCCCGCCATGACAGAGCGCTAAAGCAGAGTGGGAGGAGGTGAAACAACGTGATCGGGAACAACCCCCAACCAACCACCAACATTGCATGCGCCACACCTTCGGCCCCGGCATCGATGATCAGGTAGATGGCAAGCGCCAAACCGAGCAGCGCGGTTACGAACGGCCACAGACGAATGATACGGCTCATCGCGCGCGATCAGCCCCAACGCCGGTCGAACGCCGACCTGTCCGCCGCGCTGCATCATCTCGAGCAGGCATGAGCCGACGCGACACGGAGCCGCCGCGGGACCAGGAGATGAACAAAATCGCGAGCTCTGTTCGAGGGGACGAACTAGGAGACAACGCCAATCTTCTCGGATGAGCGTTGAGAGCGCCATTGGTCGAGCGCAGACGCCGTCCGGACGCAACCCACGCAGCACTTGTCACTGCAGGATTTCTCCGAATAGAAATGTTG
>JASHUO010000835.1 GCA_030039975.1 Alphaproteobacteria bacterium | reverse complement strand
CGAGCGCCGCCCAGGCCTTGGCGCCGAGCGCGTGCGCGGGGTCGGCGAGAAAGCGCTCTTCCTCGGCGCGCTTCCACGAGGGGTGCAGCATGTCGGCGGAGAAGTAGTGGACGAGCCAATGCTGCGAGATCGCGAGGTGATAGGCATACGGCTCGCGATCGATGAAGATGATGCGATATTTGCGGAAATAACGGTCGGGCGAGCGGTAGTCGCGATAGGCCGTGAGATAGCCGGCATCGGCCTCGCCGAGATCGGCGGCGGCGAGCTCGGCCGCGCTCTGGACGAGACGCACGCCCTGGCCGCCATGCGCTCCGGTCGGCCGCAGGATGAGCGGGAAGCCGATCGCATCGGCAACGCCGGGATCGCGCAGCGCCGCGCGCGCGATGCGCAGCACCGGCGGCACGTCGAGATCGGCGATGCCGGCGAGGAGCTGCGGCAGAAGCTGGCGCTGCGTCCGCGCCACTTTCTCTGGCGGATTGAGCAGCGGCGCCGTCTGCCGCGTGAGGAAGCGCTGCACCTCCGGCGGAAGCGGCCCGGTTCGATCAGGGTCGCCGGCGGCGTTGAAGACGAGGTCGTGCGGCGGCAACCGGTCGGCATCGCGCGCAACGGCATAATCGGTGAACCAGGTGATACGCGTCGTCGTTGCCGGCGGCAGCAGCGCTTCGATCGGCACATTGCCGAGGCCGGAGGCCGCAAGGATCAGCACGCGCTGGCGCTCCGCCGCCGTCGCCGGCTCGACGAAGATGCTCTGCCGGCGATAGGCGGCGTCGCGGTGGCGCTGCGCCTCGGCGAGGCTGCCTTCCGCGTCGAGGATCGCCGCCAGATTGCGATGCGCGCCGACGAGCTCCGGATCGAGCCGCAAGGCGAGCTCGTACCAGCGCTTTGCCTGCCGCCGCTGCCCCGCCTGGTAGCAGGCGGTGGCGATGTTGAAGAGCGCCAGCGGCGCGCGCGCCTCCAGCGCCGTCGCGGCAAGCTCTGCCGCCATCGCTTCCGCCGCCTCGCCCTTCGCCCGATAGGCTTCGGCGAGCGCGCGATAGTGGGCGGGATTTTCGGGATCGCGCGCCGCTTCCGCTTCGAGCGCGGCAACCGGGTCGGTGGTCATGCCTGATGGTAGCATAGCAGGCATGCTTGCCTCCCCTGCCGCCCCATGCTTTGCTCCGGGCCGGTCAGGAGGCGGAGCCATGGGCAAGAGTCGCGACCTCGACGGCGCGCTGGCGGCGATCAGCGACGGGACGAAGCTCGCCATCCCCGCCGATTATGCCGGCGTCGCCATGGAGGCGACGCGGGCGCTGATCCGGCGCGGCGTGAAGCGGCTCCATCTCGTGACCTTGCCGGCCTCGTCGCTGCAGGCGGAGCTGCTCATCGGCGCCGGGGCGGTCGAGACCATCGAGACCTCGGCGGTCGGCTTCGGCGAGCTCGGCTCGGCGCCGCGCTTCACCGCCGCGGTGCTGGGCGGTAAGGTCACGCTCAAGGACGCCACCTGCCCTGCCATCCATTCGGCGCTGCGCGCGGCGGAGATGGGCAATCCCTTCGGCACCTTGCGCGGCATCATCGGCTCGGACATCCTGCGCCAGCGGCCGGATTGGCGCGTCATCGACAACCCCTTCGGCGAGAACGACCCGATCGTGCTGCTGCCGGCGATCCGGCCGGATGTGGCGCTCTTCCATGCGCCGCTGGCCGATCGCAAGGGCAATATCTGGGTCGGGCGGCGGCGCGATCTCTTCACCCTCGCCCATGCTTCGGCGCGTTGCGTTGCGACGGTGGAAGCGCTTCACGACGGCGATCTCCTCGCCGACGAGGTGATGGCGGCAGCGACCATCCCCGCCTTCTACATCGAGGCGGTGGCGCTGGCGCCGCGCGGCGCCTGGCCGCTCAAGATGGGGGATCTTTACGCCGAGGATACGCAGCACCTCCTCGACTACATCGCCCTCGCCCAGACCGAGGAAGGCTTCCGCCGCTATCTCGACGACCACGTCTTCCGCCGACGCGCCGCCTGAGATGAGCGCAGCCGGCGACACGATAAAGCCCGAAGAGGTGCTGATCGAGGTGGTGCGCCGCCTGATCGCCGGCGCCCGCCACGTCGCCGTCGGCGCCAACTCGCCGATCCCAGCGGCCGCGGCGTTCCTGGCGCAGCGTCTCGAGCCCGAAAGCCCCAATGTCTCGCTGCAGCAAAGCCCCGAGCACAATCTCTGGACCGATGGCGGGCGCGAGCTCTTCGACAGCGCCGGGCAAGGCCGCATCGACGTGTTCTTCTTCTCCGGCGCGCAGATCGACGGCGCCGGCAACATCAATCTCAACGTCATCGGCGACTACGCCCATCCCAAGGCGCGCTTTCCCGGCGCCTATGGCTCGGCCTATCTCTATTTCATGGTGCCGCGCATCATCCTCTTCCGCCTCGAGCATTCGCGCCGCACCCTGGTCGAAAAGGTCGATTTCATCAGCGCGCCTGGGACGAGCCCGCCCAACGTCTTCCGCCGCGGCGGGCCGATCGCGCTGGTGACGCCGCTCTGCCATTTCAGCTTCGACAAGCCGCGCGCGCGTTTCCGCCTCGAGAGCGTCCATCCCGGCCACAGCGTCGAAGAGGTGCTGGACCAAACCGGCTTTGCCTTCGACCGGCCGGAGCAAGTGCCGGTAACGCCGCCGCCGCCCGCCGAGGTGCTGCCACTCCTGCGCGGCCCCGTCGCCACCGAGCTCGCCGCAATCTATCCGAAATTTGCGGAGCGGGTTTTCGGGATTCCGGTCGGAGCGGCCGTAGCGTGATGCCGCCACACCCCCCTCCCTTCCCTCCCCCTCAAGGGGGGAGGGGCAATTCTCTCAGCGGCTTGAAATCCCCCTCCCCCCTTGAGGGGGAGGTCGGCAACGCGAAGCGTTGCCGGGAGGGGGGTGAGCCGCGCACGCGATGGCAACAGGACTAAAGAAATGACAGAACCGATATCCCCCGGCGCCTTGGCCGGGCTCAAAGTGATCGATCTGAGCCGCGTGCTGGGCGGGCCGTCCTGCACGCAGATCCTGGGCGACCACGGCGCCGAGGTGATCAAGGTCGAGCCGCCGCAGGGCGACGAGACGCGCGGCTGGGGTCCGCCGTTCCACGGCGATGCCGCCTCCTATTACATCGGCGTCAACCGCAACAAGCGCGGCATGGCGCTCGACCTCGCCAAGCCCGCGGCGCGCGATGTGTTGTTCCGCTTGCTCGACGGCGCCGATGTCCTGGTCGAGAATTTCAAGACCGGCACGCTCGAGCGCTGGGGCATGGGCTATGACGCGGTGCTGAAGGAGAAATTCCCGCGCCTCGTGCATTGCCGCATCTCCGGCTTCGGCGCCGACGGGCCGCTCGGCGGATATCCCGGCTACGACGCCGCGGTGCAAGGCATGGCGGGGCTGATGAGCCTCAACGGCGAGGCCGAGGGCGAGCCGCTGCGCGTCGGCGTGCCGGTGGTCGATCTCGCCACCGGCCTCAACGCCGCGCTCGCCATCATGATGGCGCTGCAGGAGCGGCAGCGTTCCGGCAAGGGACAGCTCGTCGAGGCGACGCTCTATGATTGCGCCGTCGGCCTCCTCCATCCCTATGCCGCCAACTGGTTCCTGTCGCAGAAGCCGCCGAAGCGCACCGGCAATGCGCATCCCAATGTCTCGCCCTACGACCAGTTCCACACCCGGACGAAGCGCATCTTCCTTGCGATCGGCAACAACCGCCAGTTCG
>JASHUO010000834.1 GCA_030039975.1 Alphaproteobacteria bacterium | reverse complement strand
CGGCGAGCGCGCCGCCGCGTCGCGGTCGGGGAAATTCGCGGTCCCCTGCGCCATCACCGCCCGGCCCGGCAGGAATTTGAGCGTCGCGGGATTGGGCGTCGGCTCGGTCTGGATGAACATTGGTCCCTCTAAGGCTTGGGAGTGGCCTGTACCTTGGATCAGCCGGGGGCCAAGTCAACCCCTTAGTGAGTAGGGTTAAGTGATCAGTTGTCAGTTCTCAGTCGTCAGTTTTCAGTTCCTGGGTTCCGCGGCCGTCCGCCATACTGACAACTGAGAACTGACAACTAACAACCCCCGATGATCGCCAACGCGCGCATGTATGCCGTCACCGCGGCGGTGGCGCAGCTCTGGCGCCGCCTGCTGGAAGGGATCGCGGCGCGTGCGGGTGAGGCCATCGACATCGTCGAGCACGCGCCGCCGGCGCCGATCGCGGCGCTGTGGTCGCGCCGCGACCTCGCCGCGGTGCTGATGTGCGGCCTGCCCTATAGCCGGGCGACCCCGCCTCCGGCGCTGGTCGCGGCACCGGTGCCGGCGGCGCCGGAGTATGGCGGCCAGCCGCACTATTGCAGCGCCTTCGTCGCTCGCGCCGAGAGCGGCTATCAGCGGCTCGAGGACAGCTTCGGCGGCCGCATCGCCTTCACCACGCCGGACTCGCAATCGGGCTTTGCCGCGGCCCTCTATCACCTCATGCCGGCCGGCGGCACCACGCCGCTCTATCGCGAGATCATCGCCCCGACGGTGACGCCGCTCGGCGCGCTCGCGGCGGTGCGCGAAGCCCGGGCGGAGGTGGCGCCCATCGATGGCTTCGCGCTCGACCTGCTGCGGCGCCACGCGCCGGAGCTCACCGCCGGGCTGCGCGTCCTGGCGCGCAGCGAGCCGACCGCCATCCCGCCCTTCATCGCCTCGGCGCCGCCGACGCCGGCGCTGCGCTCGGCCTTCCTCGACGCGCCGGACGATCCGGCGCTGCGGCCGCTCCTGGACGCGCTGCTGCTGCAGCGTTTCGTGCCGGCGCGCCCCGCTGACTATGCGCCGCTGCGGCAGCGCTTCGCGACCGCGCTCGGCTTCTGGCGCCGCCACCCGCTCGCGGCCGTCACCCATCCATCCTTCGCCCTCTAAGTGTAGCCGGAAGTTGCGGCGTGACAGGCCTCGCCCGTTGGTGTAGACGTGTATAGACAGGATGGCGATGGTTCTCTCCTCACCCCCGCTGCGGCGGCGCGGCCCGGGCGATGGTCCCGGCGGCGAGGCGCGCCTGCCGGTGCTCGAATTCGAAGCGATCGTCCAGGACTTCCGCACGCCGCAGGGCGAGGGCGTGCGCCGCGTGCTCGACGGCATCTCCTTCGCCGTGCAGCCCGGGCAATTCACCGCGGTGGTCGGGCCGAGCGGCTGCGGCAAGAGCACGCTGCTGCACATGGCGGCGGGTCTGCTCGCGCCGAGTGCGGGCGCGGTGCGCCATGGCGGCGTGCCGGTGGCATCGATCAACCGTGCCGTCGGCTTCGTGCCGCAACAGGCGCAGCTGCTGCCGTGGAAGACCTTGCGCGAGAATGTCGAGCTGCCACTGCTGCTGCGCCGGGTGCCGGCGGCGGAGCGTGCGCAGCGCCTCGGCGAGATGCTGGCGGCGGTCGGTCTCGCCGGTTTCGAAGATCACTACCCGCATCAGCTCTCGGGCGGCATGCAGAAGCGCGCCTCGATCGCGCGCACGCTGATCTACCGGCCCGACGTGGTGCTGATGGACGAGCCTTTCGGCGCGCTCGATGCGCAGACGCGCATGGTGATGCAGAACGATCTGCAAACGCTCGCGAGCCGGCAGCAGACCACCATCCTCTTCGTCACGCATGATCTGACCGAAGCGATCCTGCTCGCCGACAATGTCGTGCTGCTGAGCCGGCAGCCGACGCGGCTCAAAGCCGACATCGCGATCCCGCTCGAGCGGCCGCGCAATGTCTTCCAACCCTTCCACACCAAAGGCTTTGCCGAGCTCTATGACCGCGTCTGGTCGATCTTCCAGGCCGAGATCGCGCCTCCCGAAGCGGGGGACGCGGCATGAGCCCGACCGCTTCCGAAGCCGCATCGAGCGCCGCCCGGCCGTCCGCGCCGGAAAGCGCGGCGCCGCGGCCGCGGCGCATCGCGGCGCGTCTCCTCGCGCTCGTCCCCGGCATCGTCCTGCTGCTGTTCTGGCAATGGGCCTCGGGGCGGCTGATCCGCACCATCTATGTGAGCCGGCCCACTGACATCGCGCTCCGCCTCTATCAGGCCTTTGCCACCGGCGAGATCCTCCCCGACCTCGCCACGACCGCGGAAGAGCTGGTGCTGGGCTATGTCGTCGGCGTGGCATTGGGCGTGTTCGGTGGCTATGTGCTGGGACGCACGCCGCGCCTGGCGGCGATCTTCGAGCCCTATGTCATGGCGTTTTACGGCATTCCCAAGATCGCGCTCGCGCCGCTCTTCATCATCTGGTTCGGCATCGGGCTCTGGTCGAAGGTCGCCCTCGCGGCGACGATGGTGTTCTTCCTGGTTTTCTACAACGTCTACATGGGCGTGCGCTCGGTCGATCGCGAGCTGGTCAGCCTCACGCAGCTGATGGGCGCGAGCGAGAGCCAGCTCAGCCGCCATGTCTATCTGCCGGCCGCCGCGCCTTTCGTCATCATGGGGATGCGCATGGCGATCCCCTACAGCGTCATCGGCGTCATCGTCGGCGAGTTCACCTCGTCGGTGCAGGGGCTCGGCCTCTTCATCAGCCAGGCCTCGGCGAATTACGACCCGGCCGGCGTTTTTGCCGGCATCGCCATCCTGCTGCTCTTCGTCGTCCTCGCCAATGCCGGCGCCGCGCGGCTGGAGAAACGGCTGCTGCGCTGGCGTCCGGCCCCGGCCGGCAGCGCCCAGCACGAGATCTGAGGAGGTCCCGATGAAGCCCATGGCACTGCGCTGGCTGGCTTGCCTCACTCTGCTGCTGTTCGCGGGCTACGCGCCGCCGGTCGCGGCGCAGCAAACGACGGTGCGGATCGGCCAGGCCGTGCCGACTTTGAGCTTCCTGCCGCTCTACGCGGCGCGCGCCACCGACAGCTTCGCCGCGCAAGGGCTTCATCTGCAATTCGTCGCGATCCAGGGCGGCGATCCGCCGGCGCTCGCCGCGCTCGATTCCGGCGATATCGATTTCGCCGCGGTCGGCTCCGACACGGCGCTCGCCGCGATCGCCAAGGGCCAGCCCTTCCAATTCGTCTACTCCCTGATGTCGCAAGTCTCGCTCGAGCTGGTCGTCTCGAACGACTTCCTGAAGCGCACCGGCGTCAGCCCGACCGA
>JASHUO010000833.1 GCA_030039975.1 Alphaproteobacteria bacterium | reverse complement strand
AGCCGAAATCCATGTGCAGCTGCTGGTGACAGTGAAACAGCGTCAGCCCGGGATTGTCGGCGACGAAATCAAACTCCAGCTCCTGAAATCCGCCCAGCATCACCACGTCCTTGATCACGCCGGCGGTCGGCCGGCCGCCGATGCGCGTCAGCTCGAAATTGTGACGGTGCAAGTGCAGTGGATGAACGTCGTCGCTGGCATTGCGGAATTTGAGCCGGTAGCGGCGACCCTGATGCAGCGGATAGACCGGCTGCATCGTCGCCATGGAGAAGGCCTTGCCGTTGAGCGTCCAGAGATTGAAGCCGTTTGCGGCAGCGTTGTGCTTGACAATGATGAACTCCATGGTCTCGTCGGGAGAGGCTGCGACGCCTGCTTTGCCGAAGCGGGTGTAGTCCCAGCGGAAAGGTGCGGACTTCGCCCATTGCGGCTTCCCGGTCCGGCCGGCGTATTCGACGACGACACCCATGCCGTGGCGGCGGTCATCATCGTCGAGATCGCCGAGCACCCAGACGCCGGGATGCTTCATCTCGACGATGGCGGAAACGCGCTCGGCGGTGCCGAGCCATAGCACCGGAACCTCGGCTTGGGTCGGGACCGGATTGCCGTCGAGCGCCACCACGCGGAAGACATGCCCGGGCAAGGCGAGGCTGCGGATCTCGGTGGCGCTCGCGTTCAGCACGTGGAACAACACGCGCTCGCCCGGTTTCACGCGGATGGGCTCGCCATGGCCGAGCATCTTGCCGTTGATGCCGAAGAGCTCGTAATCGACCTCGTAGCCCTTGAGCGTGCCCTTGGCTGCCTCATCGGCCTGTTTGCCCATGTCTTGCAGCGCTTTGATCGGCGCACCGACCAGCATGTCCGACGCCATGTCGCCGCCATGGCTGAAGGTCGGGCCGAATTCCTTGAGCACCAGGAAAACTTCGCGGTCATAGGCGCCAGGCTCATGCGCCGGCTCGATGTAGACCGGTCCGGCCTGGCCGGTATAGGTGCCGCGATTGAGATCGCTCCCGGCCACGACATGCGTGTGATAGAAGCGGAAGCCCGCAGGCTTCGGCACGTAGGCCACGCGCTGCTTGCCATGCGCCGGCACGAAGGGCGAGCCCTCCTCGGCGGCGCCGTCGACGTCGCTGGGGATCATCTGCCCGTGCCAATGGACGAGCTCGGGCGTATCGGTGTCGTTGTAAATATCGACCACGACCCGCCGTCCCTCTTTGAGGCGCAGCAAAGGTCCGGGGAATTGGCCGTTGTAGAGCGTGGTCGAGGCGACGTGATCGGGCGCGAGCTCGACCAGCCCGGTGGCGATGCGCAAAGTGTAATCGGGCTTTGCTTCGGCGGGTTCGTCCGCCGCCAGGGCAAGGCGCGACGCCGCGCCGACAAGCGGAACCACGCCGGCATATCTGAGGAGCGAGCGGCGAGCGATCATGAGCCTCGACCTTTCCGGAGATTTGGGGATCGCGCATCGGCGCTTGCGACCTGGCCTTTTTCCCGACCACGCTGACGCGCGCGACGCCCGGTCATCGACAAGATGGGGAGCCGGGCGGCGGCTCGCCAGCTTGGCAGAGCCACGGCGCTCAAAGGCGCCGCGATACCTCTACTGCGCCGGCTGCAGCTTCGCGAGCAGGGCTTTTGCCGCGGGCTCGTCAAGAAACTGGATCGAGAACGGACCTTGCTGGTCAGCGGCGCTGCGCAAGGGAGCGGCTCCGACCGCGCCACGGGGCGCCGGCAGGCCGGACGGCTGCGTGGCGATCAGGACGTAAGCCGTGGCGCCCGCATCGAGATCGAAACGCGTCGTCATGCTGCTCAACCACGCAGAGACGGTAAGGCTCTTCTGCCCTGCCGCCACCTCGACCGACCGATAGGTGCCGCGGGCAAGCGTGCCGATGGTCCTGCCGTCGATGCTGAGAGTGACCGGCGCCACGCTAAAAAGATCCTGCCTGTCGCGCAGCGCATAAATCCGTCCATGCCCTTCCGCTACGGCGGGCGCGCTGCTCTCGGCAGGGCCCGGGCCGGTCAGGGAGCATGCGGCGAGGGTCAACCCCAGACCTAGCGCCGCCATGCGCCAGGCGCTGCTCACGGCCCAGCGCGCCGTTTCACCCCTTCCCGCCCCTTGCTTCATCAAGACACCCGCCAAGATTCACCCGCCGGCCAGACCCGGGCCAGATCACGATACCGCCAAGGCAAGTAAATCAGGTTTCAGCCTGGACGGCACGCTCCATGGCGCTGCACGAAGGGATCGCATATCAGCCTTCCCCCTCCTCGCGGCCATAGAGCAGCAGCAGCACGAGGATGACGACGCCGTAGATGATGCTGCGCCCGTAATCCGGCATGTTCATCGCAAGCAAGACGCTCACCAGCGCGGTGAGGCTCGCCGCGCCCGCCGCCGCGCCGAGATAGCTGCCGCGGCCGCCCAGGATATAGACGCCGCCGATGACGACGGCGGCAATCGATTGAAAGAGGTAGGGCGTTCCCATGCCGAGCGAGGCCTGACCGCCGAAGCCGACGAGGAGGATTCCGGCCAGCGCCGAAAACAGCCCGCTCAGCGCATAGAGCAGCACGGTCGTGAAGCGCACGCCGACACCGGCGAGGTAGCTCGCCCGCGCATTGTTGCCGATGGCGTAGGTGTGGCGGCCGAAGCGCGTGCGGCCAAGCACGAAGGACACGATGACGATGACCGCGAGCCAGAGAAACAGCTCGGCCGGCACGCCGAAGATCGGCTCATGCACCGCCCGCTGCACGACCGGTGGCGCATAAGAGGCGCAGGCCGCACAGGTGAGCCCGCCGCTGAGCCCGAGCGTAAGCCCCTCCATGATCCCGTTCATGGCGAGCGTGATGACGACCGCCGGCACCTCGAGGAAAGCGACGCCGACGCCGTTGAGGAGACCGATGCCGGCCCCCATGCCGAGGGTGAGGAGCAGCGCATAGAGGGCGCGGCCGTCCTCCCCGAGCGAGAGGATGACGAGGAGGATGGCGGCGCCGTTGAGCACCCAGGGCACCGAGAGATCGATGCCGCCGATCAGCACGACGAAGGTCTGGCCGGCGGCGACCAGCCCGACGAACGAGGCGATCGTCAGGATGGCTTCGACGCTGTCCAGCCCGGCAAAGCCGGGATGCACGAACTCGCCCACGACAAAGAGCAGGATCGCCGCGATCAGCGCATAAAGCGTGCGCCGCCGGTCGCGGCCAAGATGAACACGGCTGAAGCGCGCCATCACCGCCTCCGCCTGAGGAGACGGCCAAGCACAGCGCCCACCACCACGGCGATGATCAGGAACAAGCCCTCGTAGAAGGACTGGTAGAGCGGGTCGATCTCCGAAAAGAAGAGGATGTTCACGATCATCGTGGTGACGAAGGCGCCCGCGATCGCACCGACGGCGCTGCCGCGCCCGCCAAACAGATTGACGCCGCCGAGCACGACGGCAACGATCGAGCTCAAGGTGAAGCCGTTGCCCGAGGTGGCATCGCCCGCCGTGGCCGTGGCCGCGAGGAAGAGTCCGCCGGCCGCCGCGAATACGCCGCTCAGCGTGTAGGCGATGACCTTGCCCTGCACCACCTTGATGCCGTTGGCGCGGGCCGCGCCTTCGTCATTGCCGATGGCGAAGATGGCAACCCCGAGCGCGCTGCGGCGGAAGGCCAGCCACAAGAGGACGCAGAGCCCGAGGTAGAGCAGCGCCCAGGGATTATTGGGATCGACCAGCGCGGCGGTGTAGGACGGCGGAATGGCGCCGCCCGGCTGCGGCAAAACGCGGATCGCCAGCCCCTGAAAGATCGAGAGCGTGGCCAGGGTGACGACGATCGGCTGCAATCGGCCGACGCCGACCAAGAGGCCGTTGACAAGGCCCAGCGCCGCGCCCACGAGCAACACCACGGCCGTCCAGGCCAGCATGCTGCCGGCATTGTCCTGAATCTGAACCGCCGCCAGCGCATTGGTGAGGTCGATGATGCCGCCGACCGAGAGATCGAGGCCGCGGGTGAGCACGACGATCGTCTGGCCGATCGCCGCCATGGCGAGCGGCATGGTGTTGTTGACCGTCGAGGTCAGCTCGAAATTGCCGGGCAGGCTCTGCTGCCGGATCCAGAAGAATACGCAATAGAGCAGCACCGCCGCCGCCAGCAGCGCAAAGACCAGCAGCAGGCCGATATTCTGGCCAACGAGATGCGCCGTGAAAGGGCGGCGCTCGCGCCGCGCGGCGAGCTCAGGCGGCAAGGCTGTCTCGCACAGCCGCGGCCACGATCGCCTCCGCCGAGAGGTTCGGCGCGGCAAGCTCCGCTGCAATCCTGCCCTCGCGCATCACCAGGACGCGATGGCAGAGATGAGCAAGCTCCTCGGCGTCGCTCGAGTAGAAGAGAATGGCGCGGCCCTCGCCGATCAGCCGCACCATGAGCTCATAAATCTCGTGCTTGGTGGCGATGTCGACGCCGCGCGTCACGTCATAGAGCAACAGGATCCGTGACTCCGCGAGCAGCCAGCGGCCGATCAGAACCTTCTGCTGGTTCCCGCCGCTGAGGCTGCCCGCCGGCTGCATGAGGCTCGGCGTCTTGATCTGAAGCGCGTCGGCAAGCCGCCGCGTTCGCTCCGCCTCGGCGCCAGCCTCGATGACGCCAAGGCGCGAGATGCGCTCCAGGATCGCCAGCGTGAGATTGTCGCGAATGGTCATCGGCAGGAGCAGCCCTTCGGTCTTGCGGTCCTCCGGCACGAGCGCGATCCCAAGCCCGGCGCGGATGGCATCGCGCGGCCCGCGCAAACGCAGTGCCTCCCCGCCGACCAGGATCGTCCCGCGCTCGGCGCGCAGGGCACCGAACAAGGTCAGGAACAGCTCGCGATGGCCGTGGCCGGTCAGCCCGCCAACGCCCAGGATCTCGCCGCGGCGGAGGGTGAAGCCGATCGCGCTGATGCCGGGCGCGGCGAGACCCTGCGCCTCGAGCATCGGCACCTCGGCAGCGAGCGGCGGCACCGGCGGGAAGAGCGTATCGAGACGCTGCCCGGTCATCAGCGTGATCGCCTCGCGCTCCTCGATCGCGCGATAGGTCCCGACTTCGGCGCCGTTGCGAAAGATCGTGATCCGGTCGGCAATGCTGGCGATCTCGTTCCAGCGGTGCGAGGTGAAGACGATGCAGGTCTGTTGGGCGCGAAGCTCGCGGATCAGGTCGAAGAGCCACGCCACCTCATGCTCGCCCAGCGACGAGGTCGGCTCGTCGAGCAGCAGGATGGCCGGCTCTCTGATCACGACCCGGACAATCTCGACGATCTGGCGGGCGGCCAGCGGGATGTCCTCGACCAGCGCGTCGGGATCGATGTGCCGGATGCCGAGCCGGGCCAGCGCCGCATCGGCATCGCGCGACATCCGGCGCCGAACGATGAGGCCGAGCGCGCCGCGCGGCTCGTCGCCGAGCAGCAGATTCTCGGCGACCGTCATCCAGGGCAGCAAGGTCAGTTCCTGAAACACGGTCCAGGCGCCACGCCGATGCGCCTCGCCGGGTCCGTGCAGCTCGACCGCCTCGCCTTTCAGCCGCATTGAGCCCGCATCCGGCCGAAGGCGGCCGCCGAGGATCTTGATCAGCGTGCTTTTGCCCGCGCCGTTCTCGCCGACCAGGGCGTGCACTTCGCCCGGTGCGGCGGCGAAGGAGGCGCCGTTCAGCGCTCGCACGCCGCCAAACGACTTCGCCAGCTTGACCGCCGCGACCGCCGGCGGAGAGCCACCGCCGGCGGTCGCCTCGCTTTCCGTCATGCGCTCGGCAGCGTCACGGCGAGGTTCCCCGAACAGGCCTTGCCATCGAGCGCCGCGTCGGCGCAGAGCTTCAGCATGGGGTTGGCGCCGCCATCGGTGAAATCGGTGAAGAAGCTGTCCGGCAGCTGCGGGAACACCGTTTCGCCCACTTTCACGGTATCGTTGGTGACATAGGGGAACGGGATGGTGATGTCCTTTTTGGGATAGCTTCCCTGCAGCACGCGGCGGGCGAGCTCGAGCGAGATCACCGACAGGAAGGGCGGCTGGCCGATCGAGATGCCGTCGACCTTCTGGCCCATATAGCCGATCATGAATTTGCGGAAGCCGTTTTCGGCTTCACCGGCCGTCGGCGGCAGCGGCGTGCGCTTGGCGTCGATGAAGGCCTTGAGGACACCGTCCGTGCCGCCCTGGCACCAGATCCCGTCGATCTTCGGCAGCGACGGCAACAGCGCCGCCGTGTTGCGCTGGGCGGTGGCCGAATCCCACATGCCGGTATAGCGGTTCACCACCTTGATGCCCGGGTTCTTGGCCCAGACCTCCTCGGCGCCCTTGTTTCGGTCGAGATCGACGGACGTGCCGGCCACCCCGGTCACCATGATGACATTGCCGGTGCCGTTGATCTTCTGAGCGAGCCAATCGGCCAGCTTTCGGCCGAACTCCACCTGATCGGTGTTGACCTTGAGCGCCGCGGGCGTCGTGACGATGTTGTCGAAGGACACAACGAGAATGCCGCGCGATGCCGCTTGGCTCAAAATGCCGTTCAGCG
The DNA here is from genome assembly GCA_030039975.1 of Alphaproteobacteria bacterium. GTDB lineage: Bacteria > Pseudomonadota > Alphaproteobacteria > ATCC43930 > CGMCC-115725 > DAHUYF01. Next base: position 46 of record JASHUO010000833.1, on the reverse strand, counting down.
CCGTGGGCGAAGCGGCGTTCACCACGATGGCGTCGACGCGCTCGGC